>CAYYBI010000024.1:0-4888 GCA_964469835.1 uncultured Rhodospirillaceae bacterium | reverse complement strand
CGTCCCGGGCCAAGAGGAGGGCGCCGAGATGCGCCCGTGTCACCGCATCGTCCGGCGCCGCTTCCAGGGCCTGTCGCGCGTGACGCTCCGCGTCCGCTGCCGCCCCCCGCCGGCGCAAGAGCGGAACCAGCAGCGCATGCGCGGATCGGTCCTGTTCTACCGAGAGTGCACTGAGTGCCAGCGCTTCGGCCCGGCTGGTATCCCCCTCGCGCACTGCGGCACGCGCTTGTTCGACGAGTGATGGTGGCGGCGTGCTCACGACGCTCGTTTCCGAAACACGGGTGCCTAGTACTCGGACACGCCGGGGAATCGGCGGCGCGCCATCATGATAGACTCCGGCTCGATGGCGGCTTCCGCCGCGAATTCCAGCAATAGCGGTTCGTCGGACAATAGGTGGTCCAGGACGCCCGACAGAAAACCGGCATCCTGGGCCCGCGCCTTCACATCGTCGATCGTCAGACCGGTCAGCAGCAAAAACCGCTGCAGCCGTTCCTCGTCTCCGGCAAGATACGCCAATGCCTGCAACGCGACCGTTTCCGCTTGGTCGTTATCCTTCAACATCACCATGACCCCCGCGCCGATCCGCGCTATATCTACAGCGTCCGACATTGCCACCAACCCAAACGAAAGTCATCCATGGCCCAAACCGGTAAATTGCGCTTGAGCGTGCTCGACCAGTCGCCGATCCGCGCCGGGGGCACGCCGTCAGACGCACTGCACGAGACAATCCAGCTCGCACAGCTTGTCGAGAAGCTGGGATATCATCGCTATTGGCTGGCCGAACATCACAGCAGCGACGGGCTCGCGGGGCCCTCGCCCGAAATCATGGTGACTCGCGTAGCGGCGGAAACATCGGAAATCCGGGTCGGCACCGGCGGCGTGATGCTGCCGCATTACAGCCCCTATAAGGTGGCCGAAACCTTCCGGGTACTGGAAACGCTATATCCTGGCCGAATCGATCTCGGCATTGGCCGCGCACCCGGCAGCGACTTTCCGACATCGCGTGCACTGGCATACGGCTCGCCCGTCGGCGCCGAGTATTTCCCAAATATGATCCAGGATCTGGATGCCTTCCTGCACGATCTACTTCCGGTCGACCACCCCTTCGCCAAGGTGCGCGCGACGCCGAAAACCGATTCCGCGCCGCCGATCTGGCTGCTGGGGTCGAGCGACTACAGCGGCGCCTATGCGGCGCATTTCGGTCTTGCCTTTTCCTTCGCCCATTTCATCAATCCAGTGGGCGGCGAGACGGTGATGAAATCTTATTTCGAGAAATTCCAGCCATCCCACGGCGTCGAGGCACCGACTGCCAATATTGGCGTTTTCGTGGTGTGCGCCGACACCGAGGAGGAAGCCGAGCGGATCACCGCGACCCGCGACCTGCAACGTCTGCGCGCCGATCAGGGGTATCATGGGCCGATGCCCTCGGTCGAAGAAGCGCTGGCCAAGGAATATTCCGACGCGGAGAAACAGCGTATCCGCCACAATCGCGAACGCACCGTGCTCGGCGATCCCGATCAGGTGAAGTCGACGCTAACGGGACTGGCAGAACGCTACGATGTCGACGAAATCGTCGTCATCACTAATGTCTATGAATTCGACGCCCGCAAGCGATCCTACCAGCTGCTTGCCGATGCCTTCGCGCTGACGCCCGGCAGCGTGGACGCAGCCGCGGAATAACGCCGCTATGAGCTGGGATCCCACGCAATACCTCGCCTTCGCCGATCATCGGCAACGCCCGGCGCTCGAATTGCTGTCGCGGGTTCCACTGGATTCGCCGCGGCATGTGGTCGATCTCGGCTGCGGTACCGGCAGCGCAACCCGGGCAATGCGCCAGCGCTGGCGCGACGCCGATCTCGTCGGCGTCGACGGGTCACCGGACATGCTGGACCGCGCGCGCGCCGATTTGCCGGATGCAACCTGGATCGAGGCCGATATCGGCGCCTGGTCGCCCGAGGTGCCGGTCGATCTGCTGTATTCGAATGCGGCGCTGCACTGGCTCGATGGCCACCCCCGGCTCTTTCCGAAACTCGCCGGCCATCTCACCAAGGGCGGTTGCCTCGCCGTCCAGATGCCCGCCAATTTCACCGCGCCCTCGCATCAACTGATGTATGACGTGGCGCTGGACGGGCCCTGGCGCCCCACGCTGGAGCCGTTGATCGTCGATCCGCCAACCGCGCCGATGGCGGACTATTACGACATCCTGGCGCCGGTGACCGCGGAGATCGATATCTGGACGGTGGAATATTTGCAGGCCCTGACCGGCGAAAACCCGGTGGCGGAATTTACCAAGGGCACCTGGCTGCGGCGCTTCCTCGATGCGCTGGACGAACCGCTGCGCAGCGATTTCGAGGCCGCCTACCGGGCCCGGATCGTCGATGCATATCCGCGACGGGAAGATGGCGTTACATTATTCTCCTTCCGCCGGCTGTTTATCGTCGCCATCCGCTAAACGGGATTTGGCCGACGACCCTCCGAGACATTTCAACAAAGAAGAGAGCCTTAACATGAAAATTCTCCTGCTCCAGGGCGATGGTATTGGCCCCGAAATCGTCGCCGCCGCGGAATTCGTGGTGCGCGCGGCCAGCCGGCGGTTCAATCTCGGCCTCGAACTGATCGAGGCGCCGGTCGGTCTCGCCGCCTTGGACTCCCACGGCACCACCATCCCCGATGACACCAAGGCCATGATGCTGGAATGCGACGGCATCATCCTCGGGCCCGCCCATACAGCGGTCTATCCCGCGCCGCAGGATGGCGGCATCAACCCGTCCGGCTACTCACGCAAGGAACTCGACCTGTACGCCAATATTCGGCCGTCGCGGCTGCGGCCCGGCGTTCCCGCGCATGTGAAAGAAATGGATCTGGTGATCGCGCGCGAGAACACGGAGGGCTTCTACGCCGATCGGAATATGTTCCAGGGCTCGGGCGAATTCATGCCGACACCGGATCTCGCCATCTCAATGCGAAAAATCACCCGCGAGAGTTCGGCCCGCATCGCGGAGGCGGCCTGCCAGCTCGCCGTACAACGGCGCGGAAGGCTGTCCATCGTTCACAAGGGCAACGTGATGAAGGTCACCGACGGGCTGTTCGCCGACACGGTGAAGGATGTCGCGTCCGGCTACAAACTCGAGGTCGACGAGTATTTCATCGACGCCATGGCCGCGCTCCTGGTGCGCAAGCCCGAGTATTTCGATGTGGTCGTCACCACCAACATGTATGGCGATATCATTTCCGATCTCGCCGCCGAGCTGTCCGGCGGGCTTGGGCTCGGCCCATCGATCAATGCCGGCGCCGACCGCTGCATCGCCCAGGCCGCGCACGGCTCCGCGCCCGATATCAGCGGCCAGAACATCGCCAACCCGACCGCGATGATCCTGTCCTGCGGCATGCTGCTCGACTGGCTCGGCCGGCGCCATGAGCGGCCCGAATTGCAGGAAGCGGCGAAGCGGATCGATGCGGCAATCGACTCACAGCTGACCGAGGATGACGGCCGCACACCGGATCTCGGCGGCCCGCTCGGCACCGACGCCTTTGGCGAAGCGGTTGCAAAGCGGATCGAGGGGTAACGCGTCACGGCCGCGTCGGAATCCGGCGCCACAAACACATAGAAAATCTGTCATTCCGGACGGTGCGTAGCGCCGATCCGGAATCCATCCGCACTTACGTTCAATGGATTCCCGCTTTCGCGGGTATAACGATCGTATTGGAATCGCACCGTTCGAGATGAAGGGGCGGCAAATAGCGCTCCTTACACCACACCCCGGTCTTTCAGGTCGCGCAGCTCGTCCGCGCTCAAATTCAGGAGCCGGCCAAGCACGTCCTCGTTGTGCATGCCCAGCGTCGGCGCGCCCGTCAGGTTAGGCAGTGCCTTGCCCGAAAACGTGATGGGGAATCCGACGACGACGTTGTTTCCGGCCGGCTCGTCACTGGCGAAATGGCGCATCGGCTGCAACGTCCCGCGTTTGTAAAAGTGATCGTCGTCCAGGACCTCCCCCAGCGTCCGCACGGGCGCGATCGGAACATCCGCCGCCTCCAGCCGCGACACCGCTTCGTCGCAAGTCATTCGCCCAAGGCGCTCCTGAATTTCCTGGCGCAACGCCTCGAGATTCTTGGCCCGGTCCGGCACGGTGGTAAAGCGCGCATCCGCCAACAACTCCGGTGCGTCCATACCCCGGCAGAGCTTCTCCCAGCGATCGTCATTGGTCACCGTGATGATGACATCCGCATCCTTTACCCGGTAGAGGCCGGTCGGGTTGGTGCGGCTATTGTTGCCGGCACGGATCGGCTGGCCTTCGGCCAGCGCCTCTTCCAACGGCTCCATGAACATCAGGGTGGCCAATGTATCCATCATCGAGGCATCGAGATATTGCCCCTCGCCGGTCTTCTCCTTATGGCGCAGCGCCGCCAGGATCGAATAGGCCGAGTACAGCGGCGTCACCAGATCGCTGACGAAGACGCCGACCCGGGTCGGCGGCCCGTCCGGATCGCCGTTGATATCCATCATGCCGCCCATGGCCTGAATCTGGTGATCATGCGCCGGATTGGTGGCGTAGGGCCCAGTTTGGCCGTAGCCGGAAATCGAGCAGTAGACGATGCCGGGATTGACCGCCGCCACCGACTCATAGTCCAGACCCAGCCGCTTCATCGAGCCCGGCGACAGGTTTTCGATCACCACGTCCGACTGTTTCGCCAGTTCGAGGAATAGGCGCACCCCCTCCGGGTCCTTCAAATTGAGCGTGATGCTCTTGACGCCCTGGGTCCGTTTCATGAACCGGGTCGCGACATCCTGGTCGGTTTGCGGCGTCGGATGCACGCCTTCGGGCCCGGCGAACGGCCCGATGCCGCGCATCGAATCTCCCAGCCCCGGAACCTCGACCTTGATCACCTC
>CAYYBI010000023.1:0-7768 GCA_964469835.1 uncultured Rhodospirillaceae bacterium | reverse complement strand
CGGATCATCGTGTGAAGGTATTTCATCGTTGGGCTCCCTCGGTCGTGTAACGGCTGCTATCTATGTATCGCAAACCTGTATCGGATCGCCAACCCGGATCGGGCCGCCGGTCAAAATTTCGCAATTGATGCCGCTCCTGTCCCACCAGTGCTCGAAGACGCCCGGCTTGTCGAGCAGCTTCTCGAAATACAGGCAGGGCTGGTTGAGCCGGTGCACTTTGAGGCGCACCGGTCCGACGGTGATCTCCCGGCCGACCAGTGGGGGAAGGTCAATGCCCCGGGTCAGTACGTTGCGCCGGCATTGAATGGGCGCAATTTCGATGCCGTGATCGGCGGCCAGCGCGGCGAGGCTTTCCTCGGCGGCCAGCGTCACCTGGCGGCCCGGTTCGATCTTTTTCGAGTACGTGCCGGTCTTCAACTGATAGCGGTCGCCCGCGAGGCCTTCGCCGGCAATTGCTTCGACCGCTTCGTGCTCGGTCATAGCCTGCGACATGGCGGGGGTGGTGAATAGGGATAGAACGCGGCCTTCGGTCATCGGTTGCTCCTCGGTTGACTGCGCAACTCAGCCCTTGGCGAGGTCGCGCAGGGCCACCGCCTCGTCGGCCAGTGCTGCGGCGTCGAATTTTCTGCCGGTGCCGATCAGGCGGCGGGCGAAGCGCATGTCGCGGGGCCGGTTGAGCGACATGGCGCCGACCACTTCGCCATCCTGCATCTGAAAGCCGATTAAGTCACGGGCGGCGATTTCGCCGCGAAAGACCACCGCGTCCCACCGTTCGGGTAGGCCTGCGATCTGGAGGTTGGCGTCGAACTGGTCGGACCACATCCAGGGTACTTCGGAAAACGGCGTTTCCTCCCCGCACATTATCTTTGCCGCGGCGATCGCCTGGTTCTGGGCGTTCTGCCAGGATTCGAGCCGGATGGGGCGGCCGCAGACCGGGCTAAAATGGCGGGTGACGTCGCCGGCGGCGAATATGGCCGGATCGGATGTGCGGCAGAATTCATCGACGACAATCCCGTCATCAACCGCCAGCCCGGCGGTCTCCGCGAGCGCGGTATCTGGAATGATGCCGACGCCGATTACCACGAGGTCGGCAGGAAGCTCTTCGCCATCGGCCGTGACCGCGTGTTCCACCTGTCCGGCGCCCTCGAAGTGGCCGATCGCGCAGCCGAGCCGGATATCGACGCCGTTCTCGCCATGCAGATCTAGAGAGGCCTGCGAGATTTCCGGCAGGACGGCCCGGCCCATCAGCCGGTCCGCGGCCTCCAGCACGGTCACTGTGCAGCCGCGCCGCCGCGCGCTCGCTGCGACCTCCAACCCGATGAAGCCGCCGCCGACGATGACGACGCGTGGCGCGGTGCCGAGCCGGGTCTCGATCGCCCGGCTGTCTTCGAGAGTGCGCAGGTAGAAGATGTTCCGAAAATCCGTGCCGGGCAGGTCGAGCCGGCGCACCTCGCCGCCGGTGGTCAGCAGGAGTTTGTCGTAGGGCAAAGACGCGCCGTTCTGCAGCGTGACCGTCTTCGCGCCGCGGTTGATCGCCGTTGCCCGCGATCCGAGCCGGCAGTCGATGCGGTTTTCATCGTAATAGGCCTGGTCGCGGATCAGCACGAAGCCTTCACCGCCTTCAGTCTGCAAGAGCTCCTTCGAGAGCGGTGGGCGCTCGTAGGGCAAGTGGGGTTCCGCGCCGACCAGGACGATTTCGCCCTCGAAGCCGATCATCCGCATGGCCTCGGCCGCGCGGCCGCCGGCGTGGCCGGCGCCAACGATGACGAATGTCTCGGAGTCGGTCATGGCGCTATTGTCCGTTACCGGCGTGGCTTTGGCGGGGTCAAACCTTCACCAGCACCTTGTCGCCGTCCAGCTTCACCTCGAAGACGCGCAAGGCGTCCGATACGGGCGGACAGAGCGCTTCGCCGGTCTTTATGTTGAAGCGGCCCTCGTGCAGGGGGCATTCGATCTCTTCGCCTTCCTGGTAGCCGTCGCACATCGATGCAAAGGCATGGGTGCAGATGTTGCTGGTGGCGAAGATATCGCCATCGACGTTGTAGAGCGCGATCTCTTCATCGCCGACTTGAACTCTGATGGGGGCTTCGGGTGCCACGTCGTTGGCGCTTGCGACTTCATGCCAATTCTCGTTCGTCACGGCTGCGGTCCGTCCATTGTTGTGGGGAAAGGAATTAAAGACGGCTGTATTTATAGATTTCCTGTGTCCGCCCCTCCAGTGTAATTTGTCTGTCTTCGCAAGGCGCGGCGGACCCGGATACCGGTTTGCCGCGCCGTCGCATTTCATCCCGGTGGATCGCCGCATGCTGTACGACCTCGCCCCGGAAATGCTGCTGTTCGCTGCCTTCGTCTTCCTGCTCGCGGGCGCGGTCAAGGGCATCATCGGTATCGGCTTGCCGCTGGTCTGTGTGCCGTTGCTGTCCGGCTTGGTCGGCCCGATCACGGCGATGGCGCTGATGGCGGTGCCGATCACCGGCGTCAATATCTGGCAGATGGTGCAAAGCGGCCGGTTTCGCTGGGCGCTGCGCCGGTTCTGGTCGGCGATTCCGGCGCTGATTGGCGGGACGGTTATTGGCTTGATTTTCCTGACCAGCATGGAAATCAAAACCTTGACCCTGGTGGTGGGCGTGATCGTCATCCTGATGTCGCTCATCCAGTTATTTCCCCTGAAATTCACCATCGCGGAGCATCAGGAACGCTGGATGACGCCGGGCATCGGCTTGGCATCGGGTGTCATGGGCGGTGTCTCGAGTTTCCTCGGGCCGTTGATGGCGGTCTATCTGGTCGCCTTGCGGATCGACAAGGAGCAATTCATCGGCACGATCGCGATGATCTATTTCATCTCGGCGCTGCCGTTTTTCGGCGGCCTCGCATTGACCGGCCATCTCGGATGGAACGAGGTGTTCGCGTCGACCGCCGGCACGGCGATCATTCTCGTTGGCGTCGTCGCCGGCCAGATCCTGCGGGAGATGATCCCGCCCGAACGGTTCCGTCGGGCGGTGCTCGCCATGATGATCCTGATCGGCGCAAACATGATCCGCAAAGGATTGATGTGAGCGTCCTCGAACTTTCGATCCTGTCGGCCGCCGTGCTTTTAATCGCGTTTCTCGTGGCCGGGATGGTCAAGGGCGTGATCGGCGCCGGCCTGCCGACGGTGGCCACGCCGATCGCGGCAACGGTGGTCGATCCGGCGCTGGCAATCGCTTTGACCGTGGTGCCGGTCTTGGTTTCGAACATCTGGCAGGCCGTCCAGGGCGGGCACCACCGGCCGGTGTTGCGGGCGTTCTGGCCGATGTTGCTTGCCCTTGCGGTGGGTGTCTTCGCCGGGGCGCAGATCCTGGTAACCGTCGACCCGTCGGTGACCGCGCTCGTCATGGGGGCGCTCACCGTTGCGATTTGCGGGTATCAGCTCTCCTTCGGCGGGTTTACGGTGCCGGTTGCCGCGCAGAACTGGCTGAACCCGCTGGCAGGCGCTGCCTGCGGCCTCTTCGGGGGTATCGCGGGGCTGTTTGCGCCGACGATTATCTATGCGACTGCGTTGCGGCTGCCGAAAGACATGCTGGTGAGTCTGTTCGGCTTGCTCGCGCTGTGCGGCACCTTGCCGTTATACGCAAGTCTCACGGCCAACCGGGTGCTCACCGGGGATGAATTGGTTCTGTCGGCGGCGGCGGCGGTACCGGTCGGCCTCGGTTTCGCCGCCGGAAAGTGGTTGCGGGATCGCATATCGCAGCGGACCTTCGAGCGTACGCTGTTTTCAATGCTGCTGCTGGTAGGCCTCAACCTGATCCGCAAGGGCGTGATGTAAGGCTATGGTTGGGATAAATTTTCAAACAGTGTGAGGAAGCGCTTCTTGGCGGTTTCGGGAGGCAGGGTGCGGAGCGTGATGTCGGGCAGCCGAGTGAATCGTCCGAAGAAGCGCCGCGCCTCGCTGACCGAGAAACCGGCGAGTTGGGTCGCTTCCAGATAGGCGGCAATCTTGTCCGCGCGCTTGATCGTGCGCGATTGTTTCGCCGGCAGCACCGCCGGCAGCCCGAATCGGATATGGATCGCTGCCAGCAGCCGGTTCTCCAGTGCCTTGTAATCGAGGCCGACCGCGGCCTTGAAGGGCGATATCAAATCGCCGATGACGTATTCCGGGGCATCGTGCAGCAGCGCCGCGAGCCGCGCCTCGGCCGGCGCAGCGGGTTCGAGAAAGCAAAATATATCGGCGACCAGGATTGAATGCTCCGCCACCGAGAAGGCTGCCTCGCCCTTGGTTTGCCCGTTCCAGCGGGCGACCCGCGACAGGCCGTGGGCGATGTCCTCGATCTCGATGTCCAGCGGCGACGGGTCGAGCAGGTCGAGCCGCCGTCCGCTCAACATGCGTTGCCAGGCACGCGGCGGCATGGCGAGTTAGATATCGAAGCGCTGTTGCGGGTTCGGTTTCTCGCCCGGCGGCGGCAGTCGCGGTGGCCCCTCGTCGCGCTTGCGGGGAATGATGATGTCGCCGTGCTCGTTGACGCGGGGCGCGTCGTATCGGGGGATTGATTGCAGGAACCGGTCCAGAGTCTTGACCATGCGGCTCAACTCGTCGCGCGCCACGTCTACCGGGTCCTTACGGTTTGGTGTGCCGGGGCGGTCGCTTGCCGCCCAGGCCTGTGCGGTGATCAATGCGAGCAGGCAGAGAGCAAGACATAGGCGGCGTGGGGTCTGTATCATGGATCGGTCGCCTTATCGCGGGTAAGGTTACGCAAGTAATATCGGTTTCCCGCATCGTATATCAATCGGAGAAGATAGAGTGGCCGGGAATGTGAAGAATTATCGCGTCGGTATCGGTGGGCTTGGGGCGATCGGACTCAAGGTTGCCGAGCGCCTGGACCAGGGCATTCCCGGCCTCGACCTTGTCGCCGTTTCGGCCCGCGACCGCGCGGCCGCGGCCGGGCGCATGTCCGGATTTCGCAAAGCTCCGCCCGTCGTTGCGTTGGGCGATCTCGCGGAGGTAGCCGATGTCGTCGTTGAGTGCGCGCCGGCGGCGGTGTTCGATGAGGTCGCCGAACCGGCGGTCGATGCGGGCCGCATCTTCATGCCGTTGTCCTGCGGCGTCTTGCTGGCGCGGCCCCATTTGGAGGAGCGCGCCGCCGCGGCGGGCGCGCGCATCATCGTGCCGACCGGTGCGCTGGTCGGGTTCGATGCGGTACGGGCGGCGGCCGAGGGGGGCATCAATTCCGTCACCATGAAGACCGAGAAGCCGCCGCATGGCTTGAGCGGCGCCCCGTATTTGGTCGAACACGGCATCGATGTGAGCGATCTCGACGCGCCGCTCAAGGTGTTTGACGGTACCGCCCGCGCGGCGGCCAAGGGCTTCCCGGCGAACGTCAACGTGGCGGCTGCACTCAGCATGGCGGGTATCGGCGCTGACGAGACGACGATCGAGATCTGGGCCGACCCGGCACAGACGCGCAACAAACATACGATCACGGTGGACGCCACCTCGACCCGCTTCACCATGGTGATCGAAGGGATTCCGTCACCCGAGAACCCGGCGACCGGACTGCTGACACCCTTGAGCGTGATCGCCACCCTGCGCGGCTTGACCAGCACGCTGCATGTTGGGAGTTAGGAGGGCCGGGGCGAATTTACCGGCTTCCGAACAGATATGTGATATTTATTCTGCGGCCCACATAATCGTCTTTGAATTTTATTTCATCGGTTTCATGAAAATACGCTGAGTTGAATAGAACAGCGCGATTACATCGGTAGTGTATATTTATAGAGTTGGCGTCTTTACTTTCGATAAATTTGTATATTTCCTTTTTTTCTTCATTGTATGCCTTGAAGTGCCAGTTCGACGGGGAGGGCACGTCATACACCTTTAGCCCGCCCGAATTCTGGTCGAGATTGTATTCGTCCGGCGTGATCCAGAAATTGAGGTTTACCAAAGCAAAATCGGCATGAACATTGATCCCTTTGCCGAGTGTGGAATCGTATTTAAATCCCCAGAACCTTCCAAGCGGGCATTCGCCAAATATTTCTGGCACTTTTTCTTTCAATTCGCGCGCTAATTGGAAATGAAGCGGGCTAATAAAGCCCTGATCCGAAAATGCGCCAAGATATTTATTCGAGTATTCTTTGAGCCATACCTTCGATATTAGGCAGTATTCTTGTAATGCCGACAATGCCTCGGGCGATAGGAAATTGTCGATATAAATAATTTCGTTCGAGCTGCGTAGGTATTGATCCTGCAGTTCGCGCCAATCGTTTTCGGCATTGAGGACGCCGCCGGGAATGTCCGGCATGCGATAGATAGCCTCTGCCTGCAAATAGGGCAGCAGGGACAGGGCTTCGTCGCGGCTCAGGCGAATGGTCTGCGGTGCATCGTCCGGACCAGTAGCCCCGCTCTGGTCCCGCTCCAGGATCGTGTGCCCGGCATCGCGAAATTCAGCGAGCCCGGCAACGTCGTGTCCGATGGATGCGAGATAGTCCGCCTGCTGCACATCGTGCTTGAGGCGGAACAGGGGTATGCCGGTGGTCGTGAATCGGGCGATGGCCCTATCCTGCTGCGCGCCACCGAATTCGCTCCGGCGCAACATCGCCAGGCCCTTTATGCTCTCGTGGATAGCAAGCGCCGGATCCTCGAGCCCGCTGATATAGAGGCCCGCCAGATTGGCCTGGGCGCTCGCATCATCCGGCGTAAGATTGAGCGCCTGCTGGTAGCTGGCTATGGCCTCGTCGATTCGTCCCAACTCGCGGAAGACGCCACCCTGATTGCTGTAGGCGTCTGCGAAGTCGGGCCGCAGCGCGAGCGCCTGTTGGAAACACGCCAGCGCATCGTCCAGCCGCCCCAATTCCTGCAGCGCGCTGCCATAATTGCAATACGCCTCGGCGAAGTCGGGCCGCAGCGCGACGGCCATTCGATAGCTTTCTATCGCGTCGTCCAGCCGCCCCAGTTCTTTTTGGAGCGTCGCCAGATTGTTATGCGATTCCGCGAGGGACGGGGCGAGGGCGACGGCGGTATTGAAGCTGGCGAGCGCCTCTTCCAGCCGGCCCTGCGCCTGCAGCACCTGGCCGAGGTTGCCGTGTGCGTCGGCGTAGTTGGGGTTGATGGCGAGTGCCCTGGTGATGAGGTCGTAGGCCGCCCCATTGTCGCCCCGCATATGGGCGGCGACGCCAAGCAGGTGCAGCGCAATGGCGTTCTCGGGCTCGGCCTGCAGGATCTGCTGATAGATCGCCTCGGCTTGGGACAGCCGTCCCGCGCCGTGATGGCGGACCGCAAGCTTCACGGCCTGTTGAATATCCTTCGGGCGCCGCAGTGGCTTCAAGCGCTTGGTCATGCGTCTGGCCATGGGCGTGGGCATTCCCGCTTTCGTGTCGAAATCCAGCAAAATACTACTCTGGCGCAAAGCGAAAGCGATCGCAATTGAACCAACGGACACCCGGGTATGAGATGTCCACCTTGCCGGGTGTTTTGCGGGCAGGATAGGCTGGCGGCCGCCACGCCTTGCGGTCCGGGACCCGGGCCGCTGACCCATGCGCCCCAACTCCGAAAAGGAGTCCGCGATGCCCGAATTGCAAAGATCGTCCGATATTTCGATCCATTATGAGATCGATGATTTCACCGACCCCTGGGACGACCGGCCCTACATCCTGTTGCAGCACGGCAACGGACGGTCGGGGCGTTTCTGGTACCGTTGGATCCCGTACCTCTCGCGCTTCTACAAGGTGATCCGGCCCGACATGCGCGGCCTCGGCGGCTCGGCCGGACGCCTCGACCTGGCGCGCGACATCACGC
>CAYYBI010000022.1:0-5710 GCA_964469835.1 uncultured Rhodospirillaceae bacterium | reverse complement strand
CAGTCTGAAAATGCCGGCTCGCGATGGCATCCCTTGCTCCACCATTGCCGCGCTTCGATGGCGCAGCTATTCAACGCATCGATGGTTCGGTTGGCAGCAGGCTCGCCGAGCGCGATGTTGCAGGTTGAACTCACCCAGCCGCCGCCGAAACCGGGCGACAGGGCCACGCCGGCCAGCCCGGCCAATTTCGACCGGTAGCCTGCCGTCACCTCGGCGAGCAATCCTCGGTTTTCGGGCCAAAAGTCCAGTGACGCGAGCGCAACCGCCGCGGCATATTCGCTCATTTTACCATTCGAGCCCGCGGTTTCCGCGCGGCGTGCACCACGAAAGCCGAAATTGGCCCGGGCCATGATTTCCCCGATGAGATCCGGATCGCGGCTGGCGACGATCGCCCCTTCCCCGGCAGCAAGCGGCTTCGTCGCGTGCAAGCTGATTACGGTTGGGCAGTGGCCGATGCAGGCCCCGTCGATGCCGGCGGCGGCATCGATCACGACGGGAATTCCGGTTTCGCGCTGAAAATTGTCCCAGGCCACGGCATCGACCGGCGCGCCGAATACCCCCACCGGCATCACCGCGGCCACCGTGCCGTCAATTTTGTCCAGCGCGGCGTGGGCAATCGCCGGTGTCAGCATCCATTCGGCTTCCGACACATCCGCAAACCACGGTGTCAGGCCGGCCATCCGGGCGGCATGGGCCGTGGCTACGAAGGTAAACCCGGGCATCAGACAGTGCGCGGCCGAACCGTTCGCAACCGCCATCAGCGCCAGCGCCAAGCCGATGGTGCCATTGGCGGCGCTGGTGGCGCCGCCGGCCGGAAGATCGAAATGCTGCTCCAGTGCGCCGATCAAGCGACGCTCCAGCGGGCCGTAATTCGTGTACCAGCGGTTGCAGTCGATTTCTTCAAGGTATGGCTGCAGCGCGCTGGCGTCGGGCAGCCGCAGCCGCATCAATGGGATTCGATCGGTGGCCTGGCTCAAAATCTTTCCTCCTCCATGCCGGTGATACCGGATCCGGCCGCGCCATATCGCGCCGCTTGCAGCTTCAATGCCACCGCCACCTCGTTGAAGACATCCGACCACACGGCCACGGTCCGCTGCCTGAACAGGCGCATCGACGGATACCACGGACTGTCGTCCCGGTCGGTCAGCCATCGCCAATCCGGCATCGCGGACAGGACCGTCCAGACCGGCCGCGCCAAGGCGCCAGCCAGATGTGCCGCCGCGGTATCGACCGAGACGACGAGGTCAAGCCCCGCAATGGCCCGCGCGCTGTCCGCGAAATCCCGGAAATCGGAACCGAGATCGACGATCGGCGATTTCTCCAGGGCCTTGCGGTCCGCATCGGACAATTCGGTTTGCAGGCTAAAGAACGCCGCATCATCGACCGCAAGCACGGGTTCGAGATCGGCCAAATTGCAGGAGCGGAATCGGCCCCGGTTGTTGGTAAGGCTGCCGCGCCATACCAAGCCGACCGACAAGCGATCGCCACCGGCCCCATCCGCCAGCGCATCCGGTATCGCACCCGGCAGCGCGAGATAGGGACAGGCGGCGGGCAATGACGGCAAATCCGTGCCGAAGACGCGCGGCAGGCTCATCATCGGCAACCAGCAATCGAAGGACGGCCGCGACCCGCCGCGCAGGATGACCGAAGCGACCGCCTCCTGTGCGGCCAACAACGGCTTGAGCGGCGACGCGCATTCCAGCACGATCCGCCCCCCGAGCGCCCGCACCATCGGCAAATACCGCATGAATTGCAGCGTGTCGCCGTAGCCCTGTTCGCACAGGATCAGAATGGTCTTGCCCGCGAGATCCGAACCGTCCCACATCGGTTGCGGGATGCGCGGCAGGTCGAGCCCGTCCACGGCGCGCCAGCGCCACTCATACTGCTCCCAACCTTCGGCATATCGCCCGCTCGCCAGCAGGCTGATCGCCTTGTTCCAGTGGGCATCCGGCATATCCGGCGCCAGCTCGAGCGTCCGGTCGAACGCGGCGATTGCCGCGTCGTGCCGTCCCATCGCCTGCAGCGCAGCGCCAAGGTTGACCTGGGCGTCCGCAAAACCGGGATCAATCAGAAGCGCGCGCCGATAGCAGGACTCGGCCTCACCCGGCATCGGCGCCGCCATATACGCATTACCCAGATTATAATGCACCACCGCGTCATCCGGATCGGCGACCACCGCGCGTCGGCCCGCCTCGATCGCCTCGGCAATGCGGCCATGCAAAAGCAAAGCGCTACAACACCCGCTTAGCGCCAACGGATAGCTCGGCTTGGCGGCCAAGGCGCGGCGAAACAAAGCCAGGGCGCCGGCCGCATCATCGGCCTCCAACCGAAGTTGGCCGAGATTATTGAGCGCCTCGGCGTAATCGGGCTTTAGCGTCACGGCACGTTCGAAACACGCCGCCGCGTCGCCGGTCCGGCCGGTCTCCCGCAACAGGTTTCCCAGATTGTGGTGCGCCTCCGGCAGGTCATCTTGCGACTCCAAGGCGGCACGCAATGCCATTTCCGCGTCGGCGAGCCGTCCCACGGCTTGATACGCGGTCGCCAGGTTGACGCGGTATGGCGCAAATGCCGCACTCAACCCGACCGCGCGTTCCAGGAATTCCACGGCGGAGTCTCCGTCGCGGCCGTCCAGCGCGATCAAGCCCAGAAGCTGCCACGCATCCGACAACTGGGGATCGAGATCCAGCACGGCACGGCAAAGGGACTCGGCATTACCGAGCTTGCCCTCCGCATACGCGGTGAACGCGCTCGCAAGTGCTGACTTGATCGAGGACCGCATCACCGATCACATACAGGGACCCGGCCCGCAATTGAAGGTGGAAAATGATTCGAAATGCCGGTTACACTGCCGCACGATGACGACCATCGCCGTCATGCAACCTTATTTTCTGCCGTATGCAGGATATTTCCGCCTATTCGCGGCAGCAGACCGCGTGGCTTTTTTGGACTGTGTGCAATTCCCCCGGCGCGGCTGGGTGCATCGCAATCGGCTTTCCGGCGCCAATGGCGATCCTGTGTGGCTCACCTTGCCGCTGCAACCAGCGCCACGCGACGCCCTGATTGCGGAACTCCAATTTACCGGCGACGCGGAACAAACTCTCACGGAACGGTGCCGCCGGATTTCGCTTCTGGACGACACCACCATCCCTCTCGTTCAGATCCTTAACCAACCGCATGGCGACGTGGTCGACTACATTGCGCGATTGCTGCGGCACTGCTGCAATGCGCTTGACCTCCCATTCGACACCATCCGCACCAGTACGCTGTCAATCGACCCGGCGGTGCGCGGCCAGGACCGCATCCTGGCAATCGCCGAAGCCCTCGGCGCGACTCGCTACGTCAATCTGCAGGGCGGCAAGGCACTCTACGACCCGGCGGCATTCTCCGCACGCGGCATCGACCTCACCATCCTCGATGACTGGCAGGGATCGCACCGAAGCATCGCCGAGCGGTTGTTGAGCGAGAACGCCGCCACGATTGCCGAAGAAATCCGGAAACAAATCTGACGCAATCGGCCATCGCGCCGGCGTCGTTTACCGGGCGATTTCCTCAAAAATTTGGGCGAGGTGTTCGACGACACGCCTGTCATCGAACAACACGCCGCGGCGGTCGCGGATCAACGCCGCGATGCGCGCGCGATAGGCTTTGTCCGTGCCCAGGCGCAGCGCGATCTCCGCATACTCGTCGACCGACGACGCCACGCACCCCTCGATCCCCATCAGCCGGTAATGCGCCAGCCCGCCCCGGCCCCGCAGATACTCCCCCGCCAGCGTGACGATCGGCACCCCGGCCGCGAACCCCTGGTAGCTCGTGTTGCCGCCGCCGAACGGAAAACTGTCCAGCAGCACATCGGCCGAGCACAGGACTTCCATAAACCCGTCGAATCGCATCCGGGGGAGAAAACAAATCCGCTCAAGCACATCATCCATCGTTTCGCGCCACCGGTCCGACAACAGCCTGCCCAATGACTCGTCCTTGCCGTGAAAGGCCACCAGCCGCGCATCGGGATCGCCGCGCAGGATCGCCGCCAGCGGCGCGTCCATCGACGGATGCACCTTGAACAGGCTCTGCGGGCAAATATACAGCGTCCCATCGGCCGGCAGTCCCAGCGCGGCGCGGTCGCGAACATGTTCCGGCACGCGCGGAAACCGGTAACTGGTTTGCACCCCATCAAGCCGGACCAGCGTCTCCGTGTAATGCGACGCCGCGTCCGGCGGCTCCGCGACATCG
Organism: uncultured Rhodospirillaceae bacterium; assembly: GCA_964469835.1. Classification (GTDB taxonomy): domain Bacteria; phylum Pseudomonadota; class Alphaproteobacteria; order UBA8366; family UBA8366; genus JAOTYV01. The sequence goes on along the minus strand of CAYYBI010000022.1, from coordinate 1,480 downwards.
CTCGACAGGTAATAATCAACCGTCGGGATACCGGTCGTCACCGGATGACCCCAGGTCGCGCATTGCACCGGCGCGAGACGCCCATGCGCGAGGCAATAACTCAACGGATCCATGCCGATATCCGCATAGACCAGAACATCCAGTTCCATCGCCGCGATGCGGCGCCGCACCGTGACGAAATCCTTTGGCACATGCTCGGTGCGATCCGCCGATTCCACCAAGACTTCGTCAATATCGGCCGGCGCAACCGTAGTGATCACCGACCGTTCGAACCGGTCCGCCGGCAACGCCGCCAGGAGATCGCGGACCGTCCAGCAGACCGCATGCTCCTTGAAATGCATCGAAAAAAAACCGACGCGAAGGCGGTCATCCCTGCGCGCACGCGCCTCACAGTGCGGCGCGGTCCAGCACAGCTCCGGGCACGCCTGACGGTAGAACCGCGATAACAGCGTCATAATCTCCCGGTCGTTTTCACCGTGATAGGCCAGATAGAAATTCATCATTGGCGCGTCGATTGCCGTGATCGGCAGCCGGGCGTCGCGCGCAATCAGTTCGCCGATCTCGGTCATGAACCGGTCGCGCCAGGACCGGAGGTGTACCGCCGACCGGCCGATCACCGGCAGCAGCCCTGCCCGGACCATGCGAAACCGCTCGTCATCGCGTAACGCCAGCGCACCGTCCAGCCCGGCCAGCGCGCCCTCCGTATCGCCACGCGCCGCCAGCACCAGCGACCGGTTGAAATGCGCATCGGCATACTCGGGCAATTGCGTCCGATCGAACAACCCCAGCGCATCCTCGAACCGACTCAAATCCGCCTCCCCGCGCGCCGCCAGCGCCAACGAACGGTTGTAATTGGCGTCCGAATGATCCGGATTCAGGGTCAGCGCACGGTCGAACGCCGCCAATGCCTCTTCGAGACGGCCCATCTCCTTCAGGGCATTGCCGAGATTGTTCTGCGCCTCGAGATGGTTCGGCTCGATCTCAAGGGCGCGCCGGTAACTGTGGGCAGCCTCTTCTGGCCGCCCAAGTTCCATGCAGACGACACCGAGATTATTGTGCGCCGTCGCGTTGTTCGGTTGATCCGCCACCAAGGCGCGATAGACCGCCTCGGCCGCAGCGAAATCTCCCGCCAGTCGCAACGCCGCCGCATAATTATTGCGCAGCCCGGCGTCATCCGGATTCTGTGCGAGCGCCGTCCGGTATTCCCGCAGCGCACCGTCCGAATCATCACGCGCCGCCAAGGCGTTTGCCAGATTGACACGCGCCCGCAGCGAGTCCGGATTGCGGTCCAAGGCTTTCCGATAGCAGGTTTCCGCCTCGGCCAATTGCCCGGTGGCGCGATAGGCGGCACCAAGGTTGTTTAAAATGCGTCCATCGCCAGGCTTCAACGCCGCCGCCTGTTCGAACAGGGACAACGCATCACCATGATCGCCACGCCGGCTTGCGAGCACCGCGAGCCTGTGCAACGCGTCCGCATGCT
>CAYYBI010000021.1:0-6799 GCA_964469835.1 uncultured Rhodospirillaceae bacterium | reverse complement strand
GCCGGTCGGCTCGTCGGCGAGCAGCAACCGGGGCTCGGTCGCGACGGCGCGGGCCAGGGCGACGCGCTGTTGCTCGCCGCCCGACAACTGGCCCGGATAATGTTCCAGCCGGTCGGCCAATCCGACCGCCGCGAGTTCCGCCGCCGCACGGTCGAAAGCGTCGGCGCGCCCGGCGAATTCCAGCGGCACGGCCACGTTTTCCAGTGCGGTCATGGTCGGAATGAGGTGAAAGGCCTGAAAGACGATCCCCATGGTGTCGCGGCGGAACAGCGCGAGCGCGTCCTCGTCGAGTGCGCCCAGATCCTGGGCCGCAACCTCGACTGTGCCGGCGGTGGCGCGCTCCAATCCGGCGATGACCATGATCATCGATGTCTTGCCGGATCCCGAAGGGCCGACGATACCGATGCGCTCGCCCGCGCCGACGTCGAGGTCGATGCCGCGCAGGATATTGACCTGACGGGCTTCGGTCCCAAGTGTAAGCTCCACGCCGGAAAGGCGCACAATCGGTTCAGGCGACAATTCGTCAATCATGGTTCACACCGTATATCGGAAAACTTGCCGAGAGGTTATGCCTGACGGCTGGTCGGATGCCGGGGCGGGATGGGTTGCAATGGCATCCCGTGCATATGGCGCGTGGCGCCGGGGTTTCAACGCCGTTCTGTTCATGGTGTTTGTGCTTCCGGCGACGATTCCGGCGTTTGGGCTGGCGTCCGGCGCGGCGCACGCCAAGCAGCCGGTCATCCTCGCACTCGGCGATAGTCTTACCGCCGGCTACGGTTTGGAGCTGCAGGACAGTTTCCCGGCTCGACTGCAGGCTGCGCTGCACGCCGCCGGCATCAAAGCACGGGTCGTTAACGCGGGCGTCTCCGGCGATACCAGCGCGGGGGCGCTCCGCCGGGTCGATTGGCTGATGACGCAAAAGCCCGACCTGGTGATCGTCGAATTCGGCGGTAATGACGGCTTGCGCGGTCTCGACCCCGCCGAGACGAAGCGCAATCTCGAGGCCGTTATTATCCGGATCCGCCAGCGGGGTGCGCGCGTTCTGTTGGCGGGCATGCTGGCACCGCCAAATCTTGGCCGTGACTATGGCGCGGCCTTCAACGCCGTCTTTCCTCAACTCGCGAAGCGGCATAAGGTGGTTTTCTACCCGTTCTTTCTGGAAGGTGTAGTGGCGAAGCCGGCGCTCAATCTTGCTGACGGCATACATCCGAATGCGAAGGGCGTGTTGGTGATCGTCGAACGGATCTTGCCGTATGTGCGGCGCGCATTGGGAGAGGCGGGATGACCACGAGCGCGGCATTTCTCGCCGGCCATGCGACGGCGGCCGATTGGCGTGACGCGGCGGCGGAGATCGTTGGCCAGCTTGGGACGGTCACTTCGGCGCACCGGCTGGGGTTTCTTTATGTTACGCCGCACTTCGCGGAACATCTCGGCGACATCGGTGATTTTCTCGGCGAACAGACCGGCGTGCCCCATTGGGTCGGGACGGCGGGGCTCGGCATCTGCGGAACCGGCAAGGAATATTTCGACGAACCGGCACTGGCGGTCATGGTCGCGCCGATTCCCGAGGACGCCTTTCGGGTATTTTCCGGTGTGTCCGAGGACACATCTGCCTTGATGGAACGCCATCGCGATTGGCTCGACGGGCCGGTTACACCGCTCAGCGTCGTTCACGGCGATCCGCGCAACCAACGGCTGCCCGACCTCGTGGAAGCGCTTTGCGAATCGACCAACGGATTCCTGGTCGGCGGGCTGACCGCGGCGCATGACAAATTCCCGCAACTCGCCGACGCGGTGGAGGAAGGCGGCCTGTCGGGTGTGATGATCTCGCTCGATGCGGTGCCGGTACAGTCGGGCCTGACCCAGGGCTGTTCGCCGATCGGCGCCATGCATCAAGTGACCAAGGCGCAGGACAACATCATTTTTGAACTCGACGACCGGCCGGCGCTCGATGTCTTCAAGGAGGACATCGGCGAAGTTCTCGCCCGCGATTTGCGCCGGGTCGCCGGATATATATTCGCGGCGCTGCCAGTCTCCGGGTCCGACACCGGGGACTACATGGTGCGGAATCTGGTCGGCATGGACCCGAATTCCGGTGCCGTCGCGATCGGCGAATACATCGCGGCCGGTGAGCAGGTCATGTTTTGCCGGCGCGACCATGACAGCGCGGTCAAGGACATGCGGCGGATGCTGAGCGATCTCAAGAAGCGGACCGGCGGCAGCCCCGTGCGCGGCGGGCTGTATTTTTCCTGCTGCGCACGCGGCCCTAACCAATTCGGCCCCGATAGCGCCGAGCTGTCCCTGGTCGCGAAGGAATTGGGCGAGTTTCCGCTGGTTGGATTCTTCGCCAATGGCGAGATTAACAACAACCGGCTTTACGGCTACACCGGCGTCCTCACGCTGTTCCTATAGCCGCTAAAGTCGCGGCGTCGGAGGACCAGGTCCATGCTTCGGTTGTTCATCGCCATCGCCTTGCCTGACGCGCTGCGCCAGCGCCTTGCCGGTCTTTGTGCCGGACTTCCGGACGTCCGCTGGGTAGCGCCGGAAAACATGCATCTGACACTGCGGTTCGTCGGCGAGGTCGGGCTCGATCAGGCGCAGGATATCGATGCGGCGCTGGCGATGGTCCGCGCGCCCAAATTCAATCTACAGCTCGAAGGTGTGGGCATCTTCGGCAAACCCCGCGTGGCGCGTGCGGTTTGGGTCGGCGCTTGCCGCAGCGATGCGTTGATCCATCTGCAGCGCAAGGTGGATGTGGCGGTCACCGGTACGGGCGTCGGACCCGAGCAACGAAAATTCTCGCCGCATGTCACCTTGGCGCGCTTGCGCGGTGTCTCGCCGACCCGGCTAGAGCGATTCGTTGTCGATCATGCGGCGTTCCGGGCGGCGCCGGTGGCGGTCGAGAAATTCGTGCTGTATTCCAGCGATCTTACTGCGTCGGGCGCCGTTCATACGTCTGAGGCGGAATATCCGCTGACCGGTTGACGACGCAGCGTCGGGCGCACAACACCGGTACCCTAGCAGATGTCGGCGCGAATCGCGTTAAGCCAGCCGCGCGATCCCGATTCGATCAGGTCCAGCGCGTGCTCGAAGGCGTCGGGGTTGCCCTGATAGGGATCGGGCACGTCCATCAAGCCGAACTCCGGCGCCGCATCGAGGAACATTGCGAGCTTCTTTTCCGTGCCCGGCGGGCAGCGGCGGATGAGTTGATGGTAGTGCTCGCGGTGCATCGCCAGAATGAGGTGAAAATCGACGAAATCCTGCATGCCGAGCTGCCGTGCCCGCAGGTCGCCGAATTCATACCCGCGCGACCGCCCGGCGTGCAGCGCCCGGTGATCCGGCGGTTCGCCCACATGGAAGTCGTGTGTGCCGACCGAATCGACGCCGATTCGATGCGCCAGGTCGGCCTCCGTCACCATGTGACGGAACACGCCTTCGGCGGTCGCCGAACGGCAAATGTTTCCAGTGCAGACAAACAGGACGCAGTACATCGAAAGTCGCCTGTATACCGTCGCGCACAACCCTGCGAACCAGTATTGTAGCGACCGCTGCGTGAATGGCGAATCGCGCAAGGTCATTTCCACCGTGGAAGGCGCTCGTGTGACCGTGAAGACCGAAGGACTCGATCCTCTACTGACATCGATCAGGGCGTGCCGGTTGTGCGCCGATCACCTGCCGCTCGGCCCGCGGCCAGTGGTTCAGGCACTTGGGTCCGCACGGCTGTTGATCATTGGTCAGGCGCCCGGCACGCGGGTGCATGAAACGGGGATACCCTGGAACGACGCCAGCGGCGACCGTTTGCGCGACTGGCTGCAAGTGGATCGCGATGTCTTTTACGATGCATCGCGCATCGCCATCGTGCCGATGGGTTTTTGCTATCCGGGTGTCGATGTACGGGGCGGCGATAAGCCGCCGCGGCCGGAATGCGCGCCCGAATGGCATGCGCAGCTACTGCCGTATTTGGGCAAAGTGGAGCTTACCCTGCTGGTCGGCGGCTATGCCCAGAAGTTTTATCTACGCCGCCGTGGCCAGCGCACCCTGACCGAAACCGTGCACCGATGGCGGGACTATGCACCGGAATTCTTGCCGCTGCCGCATCCAAGCTGGCGTAACACGGCCTGGATCCGGAAAAATCCCTGGTTTTCAGACGTGCTGTCCGATTTGCGGGATCGGGTCCGCCCGCTCTTGTCGGGCGCGCCTTAAGCGAGACTCTCCGGCATTGCGGCTATTGGGTTTCAATCGATTCCATTTCTTCGTCCGAGAAGCCGAAATGGTGGCCGATCTCATGGATCAGGACATGGCGGACGATGTCGGCCAGCGGCTCTCCGGACCATCGCCAATAATTGAGGATCGGCTGGCGGTACAAAAAGACGATGTCGACCCCGGATCGGACGTCGTGAACGCTCTTCCGGTCGAGCGATTGGCCGTGGTACAGCCCCAGCAGGTCGAGCGGGCTCGCCAAGTCGAGCGTTTTGCAGATCGCCTCGTCCGGCGCGTCAACGATTCGGATCGCGAGCCCATCCAGCGGCGCCCGCAGAGCATCGGGAATTGTTTCAAAGGCACGCGCGGCGAGCGCCTCCAGGTCGGTGATGGTCGGTGTTGCGGATTCCGTCATGGTCGGCAAATCATAGCCTTGTGGTTGCGGACAGGCCACAATGTGTCTCCGGCCTAGATGAGGTTTGGCGCCGGCGATTTGAAGGGGAAGGGGCATGGTGCAGAAATTGAACGGGGCCGCGCGCGATGCCGCCTTGGCGTCGATCCCGCATTGGCGTGAAGTCGAGGGCCGGGACGCCGTGACACGGGCATTCAAATTCGCCGATTTCAACGAGGCTTGGGGTTTTATGACGCGCGTCGCGCTGCAAGCGGAGCGGATCGACCATCACCCGGAATGGTTCAATGTCTATGCCACGGTGGAAATCACCCTATCGACCCATGATTGCGGCGGGCTGAGCGAACGGGATATCGCGCTCGCGGCGTTCATCGACAAGGCGGCGGCGCAGTGAACGGGAGCCGAACAGCCCTTCGCGTTCTCGGGCTCGCGGTTCTGCTCCTTCTGCTGTCCGGGTTAGGCTCGGGTTGGGCGCGCGGCGATACGCAGCAGGCGACCTTTGCCGACGGGATGCGGGCGCATCTCGCGAAGCGCTATGGCGAATCGCGCACGATTTTTGCGGATCTCGCGGCGGCAGGAAATGTGCGCGCGCAGTTCATGATGGGGACCATCCACGAACAGGGTCTCGGCGTCCCCAAGAGCCTGGAGCGCGCGGTGGCGTGGTACCGCAAGGCTGCCGACGGCGGCAACGCCTCGGCGCAGTATAATCTGGGCGTTCTCTATCAATTCGGCAAAGGCATCGCCAAGGATGCCAAGGCCGCTGCCTTCTGGCTCCAAAAGGCCGCGGACCAGGGGCACGGGCGGGCGCAAAACAACCTCAGCACCTTTTATTACACCGGCATCGGGGTGGACCGGGATCTTGCGGAAGCATGGAAGTGGCTTAGTCTCTCGGCCGCCGATTTGAAGGGGCAAGGCCGTCAAATCGCACTGCAAAACCGGACGGTCCTGGAAAAGGAAATGACCGAGGACGAACGCGCCGAAGGCCAGCGGCGGGTCGTCGCATGGCGCGAACGCCGCGCGAAATAGCGCCCGTTATCGCGGTTGCAGCCGGATCGCGCTGTCAAGCCGGACCACCGTACCGTTCATCACCGGATTGCCGATCATATGCAGCGCCAGATCGGCGAATTCCTCGGGCCGGCCGAACCGGGACGGGAAGGGCAAGGTCGCTTCCAAGCTGTCTCGCGCTTTTTCCGGCAGGCCCATCAGCATCGGTGTGGCGAACAGCCCCGGCGCGATACACAGGACGCGCACGCCGATCCGGGCGAATTCCCGCGCCGCCGGAAGCGTCAATGCGGCGACACCGCCTTTCGAAGAAGCATAGGCGGCTTGGCCGACCTGGCCCTCGAAGGCGGCAATCGAGGCGGTGTTGATGATGACCCCGCGCTCGCCCTCGGCGTTTGGCGCGCGCTCGGCCATGTCGGCGGCTGCGAGACGCAGGATGTTGAATGTCCCGATTAGATTGATCTCGATAACCCGCGCGAAATCCGCCAGGGGCATTGGGCCGTCGCGTCCGACGATGCGCGCCGCCGGGCCGACCCCAGCGCAATTGATGCAGAGCCCGGCCGGCCCGTGCGCCTGGCGCGCCGCGGCGACCGCATGCTCGCCCGATGCCGCGTCGGCGACATCGCATTCGATCGCGCGGCCGCCGATTTCCGTGGCCACGGTTTCCGCCGCTGCAATGTCGCGGTCGAGCACGGCGACTTTCGCGCCGGCCGTGGCCAACGCCCGCGCGGTTGCAGCGCCGAGTCCGGACCCGCCGCCGGTTACGAGTGCCGGCATACCGTTGATTTCCATGGGATCCTCGTGAATAAGGAACTCTCCTGCTGGGTATAGCAGAAGGCGCTGCGACTTCCCATATATGAGAGGGTATGCAGAAAACCGCGGAACAGGATAACTCATCCGCCGGAGGCGGCGTCCAAATATCCCGCGACGCCGCGCGGGTCCGGCGCGGATTCTGGACCAAGATCCGGCGCACAATGGGGCGTGTCCCTTTTACGCGGGAAGCGGTCGCGGCGTACTATTGCGCCTTTGATCCGCAAACGCCGCTGCGGGTGAAGGGGATCTTGCTGGCGGCCTTGGCCTATTTCGTCATGCCGGTGGATTTAGTCCCCGATTTCATCGCCGGGCTTGGTTTTACCGACGATGCGGCGGTGTTCCTTACAGCGTGGCATACGGTTGCATCCCATATCA
>CAYYBI010000020.1:0-4388 GCA_964469835.1 uncultured Rhodospirillaceae bacterium | reverse complement strand
TCGGTCCCGATGAAACCGTTTCTCGACCCAATCATCGTATCGGGCAGCCTCCATGTTTACATCTGGCAAACCGCCCGCGGCGAACTCGTGATGGGCGGCGCCACCGACCCCTACCCGTTATATGGAACGCGCTCGACCTTGGATTTCAAGGAAGGGTTGATGGCACATATTCTCGAGTTGTTTCCCTTTCTCGCCGAGGCCCGCGTCAACCGGCAATGGGCCGGCATGGCCGACATGACCCCGGATTTCTCGCCGGTGATGGGCCTGACGCCGATCGAAAATTACTATGTCGACGCCGGGTGGGGCACCTGGGGCTTCAAGGCCACGCCGATCGCAGGCTTTACCATGGCGGAATGCATTGCCGGCGCGCGCCAACCTCAATTGATCAGACCTTTTCGGCTCGACCGGTTTGATGATTTCGAACAGGTCGGCGAAAAAGGCGCCGCCTCGGTCGGACATTAGGAGCCGGCGATGAAGATTCTCCATTGTCCCCTGAACGGCCCGCGCAACATTCAGGAGTTCGTCTATGGCGGGGACGTCGCGTCGATGCCGGATCAGGATGCGGGGTCGGATTCGGAATGGACCGAATACGTTTTCCTCGAAACGAACCGTGCCGGGCTTGTCCGCGAATGGTGGCTGCACGTTGCCAGCGGATACTGGTTTATCGCCGAACGGGACACTTCGACCGACGAAGTCCTGCGCACCTACCCGCCTGACAAAGCGTTCGCCGGCGGCGGGCCCGTGCGCAGCCCGGACCGCGGCTCATGACCGGCGATCGGCTTGCCCCGCCATACGGTGTAATGCTGGACCGGGCCAAACCGGTGCGGTTTTCATTCGAAGGCCGCGACTACGGTGGGTTCATCGGCGACACTATCGCCAGTGCGCTTGCCGCGAACGGTATCTGGCTGATTTCGCGGTCCTTCAAATACCATCGGCCGCGCGGCATCCTCAGTATGACCGGCGACGATGGAAATTGCTTGGTGCAGATCGGCTCCGAGCCCAACGTGCCGGCGGACCGGCGACCGATATTCGAAGGTTTGCGCGTTACCGGCCAACACTACAGGGGCAGCCTCCGCCGCGACCGCGGCAAATGGATCGAGCTGTTTGCCCGGTTCCTTCCAGTCGGTTTCTACTATCACGCGTTTTTCAAGCCACGCGGCGCATGGGATTTCTGGGAAAAGAGAATTCGCGCCGCCGCCGGCCTGGGACATATCGGACAGGCAGCGCCAAAGACCCCTTACGACAAGGCTTATGCCTTTGCCGATGTCGCTGTTGTCGGCGGCGGCGGAGTCGGTGTCGCCGCCGCGATCGAGGCGGCGCGGGCTGGGAGCCGGGTCATCCTGATCGAAAGACAGCCGCTGCTGGGCGGCAGCCTCAACCATGCGCGCTTCGACCCCGCCGGGCGGCGGGGCGTCGATACCGCCAAGGCGCTGGCGGACGAAATGGAATCCTTCGGCGATAAAATTACCGTCATGTCCGACGCCGTTTGCACCGGTCTCTTCGCCGACAACCTGCTTGCCGTGACCAGTGGCGACAGATTGACCAAACTCCGCGCCCAAAACGTCGTCCTTGCGACCGGCCTTATCGAACAACCCGCGGTATTCGCGAACAACGATCTGCCGGGGGTGATGCTGGGATCCGCGGCGCAGAAACTGCTATGGCTTTATGCGGTGCGGCCGGGTCGTCGGGCCATCGTCATCGCTTCGAACAGCGATGGGTACGGCGTCGCCCTGGATCTCGACGACGCGGGCATTACGGTGGAGGCCGTGGTTGACCTGCGCTACACCATCGCGGGAGATAGCCTTATCCGGGAAACGCTCGACCGCGGCATCCGAATTATTCACGGCTACGCAATCGAGCGCGCGGTGCCGAACAATGGCGGCGGTCATGTCGCCGGCATCGAGCTACGGCTGCGGCCGGGTCAAGACCGCGGACCACCGGAGACGCGCCGCCTCGATTGCGACTTGATCTGCGTGTCGACCGGTTGGGCGCCGGCAGCGGCGCTGATCGCGCAAGCCGGCGGCGAGGTCGTTTATGACGATACTCTGTGCGCTTTCAAAATCGCCGCTACACCTGACGGAATTGTGACGGCGGGCGCCGTTCGCGGCGAATGGGATCTCGATGCGGCGATCGCCGACGGCCGAAGGGCCGGCCGGTATGCAGCCGCCCGCGGTCACATCGATCTCGACCTCGAAGAACCGATTGTTCAACCGGAAAGCAATCCCTGGCCGATATTCGAGAGCGAAAAGGGCAAAGCATTCATCGATTTCGACGAAGACCTCACGCCCCAGGATATCGAACACAGCATTGCCGAAGGGTTCGACGACATCGAGCTGGTCAAACGGTATTCAACAGTCGGAATGGGACCCAGCCAGGGCCGGTATTCCGTAACCAATGCGGTGCGGCTGACGCGCATCCTTACCAAGGAGCCCTTGGGCGGCGCGAAAGGATGGACCAATCGTCCACCGACGGAGCCGGAAAAATTCGGCTTGCTGGCGGGCCGGCGATTCGAGCCGCGGCGGCTATCGCCCATGCATCACCACCACCAAGCCGCCGGCGCCAAGATGATGGTCGCCGGCGATTGGCTGAGGCCGCACTGCTACGGCGGGAATGAAAGCGAGGCGGTGCAGCAGGAGGTGACTGCCGTCCGGCAGAATGTTGGGATGATCGACGTCTCAACGCTTGGGGGCCTGGATATCCGTGGCCCGGATGCCGCCGAGTTCATCAACCGAATGTATACTTCCGTGTATTCCAAACAACCGGTGGGGCGTGGTCGGTACGTGCTGATGTGCGACGTTAGCGGCACGATTATTGACGATGGCGTCGCCGGCCGTTTCGCCAAGGACCATTTCTATGTCACCACGACCACCGGCGGGTCGGATACGGTGTTCCGATCCATGCTCTGGTGGAACGCGCAATGGCGGCTGGATATTGATATTGCCAACGTCACGGGCGCATATGCATCGGTCAATATCGCCGGACCACGGTCCCGTGACGTCTTGGCGCCGCTGTGTACGGATATCGACATTGGGCCCGAGGCCTTCCCCTATATGGCGGTCCGGCAAGGGAGTGTCGCCGACATTTCCGCCCGCATCTTACGCGTCGGTTTCGTGGGCGAACTCGGTTATGAAATTCACGTTCCTGCCGCGTGTGGTGCGGCGCTGTGGGAACGGCTGACCGCAGCGGGGCATTCCTTCGAAATGCGCCCCTTCGGCGTCGAAGCGCAGCGCCTCTTGAGGCTCGAAAAAGGCCACATCATTATCGGCCAGGACACAGATGGGCTGACCCATCCGGACGAAGCGTGCATGACCTGGGCGATCTCGGAGCGCAAACCATTCTTTGTCGGCGGCCGAGCCGTCGAGATGCACCGCCGCCGTGGCGTGACCCGAATTCTGGTTGGGTTCACCCTACCCGCCGCAACGCAAGTTCTGCCCAAAGAAAGCCAGCTGGTCATTCGTGGCGAAGAGATCATCGGCCGGGTCACCTCCATTGCGCGCTCATCCACCCTGGGCCACCCTATCGGCCTCGCCTATGTCGCACCGGACCAAGCGGAACCGGGCGTTGAGTTCGCCATCAAAGGACCCGGCGGCAGGCTCATCGGCGCAACGGTTTCGGAGCTGCCGTTCTATGATCCGCAGAACCTTCGGCAGTCGGTATAATCACGGAATGCCAGTGATGACCGACCCCACGCGATTTTCCCGGCGTAGTTTCGTCCATCCGCGCCTCGTTCAACGAGGCGCCGTCTTCCGCGATTTAGGGGATACGGCCGTTGCCGATACTTTCCCCGGGCGGAACGGACTGGCGACACGGCTTGCTTTAATCGACCTATCACCGTTGCCCCGGCTCGGCCGAAAGGGCCACGGCGCACTGGAAGCGTTGCGCGATGCAGACCTTCCCGTACCGCCGATCAACAACATGGCAAGGCGGCATTTGGATGGCGCTCTCATTGCGCGGCTGGCCGATACCGAAGCGCTGATCCTGCCCGATATTGAATTGATCGGCGATACCCTTGGCCGAGTCGAGGCGGCACCGGAAAATTCAAGCTGCTACCCGGCGCCTCGGCGCGACAGTCATGCCTGGTTCGTTCTGTGTGGCACCAAGGCCGTTGCCTGTCTGCAGAAACTTTGCGGCGTCGATCTCTGCCCGCAGGAATTTGCCGACCTCCAGATTGCGCAGACTTCGGTTGCCCGCATTGCGACGATCCTTATACGCGAGGACCACGCCGATATACCCGCATTTCATCTGCTCGCGGACAGCGCATCGGCACTGTATTTCTGGGATGTCTTGTGCGACGCAATGGACGAATTTTTCGGCGCGCCGACGGGTCATTCCGCCTTATGTGAACTGAACGCCAGGCCGCCAATCGAGCCGACCGGATAGGTCACGCG
>CAYYBI010000019.1:0-2738 GCA_964469835.1 uncultured Rhodospirillaceae bacterium | reverse complement strand
GGTCCGCGGAGGTGCCGACGATAGACGTCGTGATCGTCAATATCGTGACCGGGTTCGGCATCGGGCTCGCCTGGGTGTGCCTTTCCACCGCGACCTTCGCAACGCTGCCGCCGGAACTGCGCACCGAGGGCGCGTCCCTGTTTGCCCTGATCCGGGTCATCGGCGCCAGCATCGGCGTCTCGGTCTTCGTGGCCCTGCTCTCGCGCAACACCCAGGTCAGCTATGGCGAGCTGTCCGAACATATCAACAGTTACAACACCGCCCTATCGATGTTCCGCGACCAGCGCTTCTGGGACATGGAGTCGCAAGGCGGCATCGCGCAGCTCTACGAAATCGTCAGTCTTCAAGCGCAAACGATTGCCTTCATCAACGATTTCAAACTTCTGGTGCTAACCAGCTTGGTCGGAATTCCCTTCGCCTTGATGTTTCGGGAATCGCGCGCCGCGGCCCGCTAAGCCCGGCCGGCGCGGCTTGCGGTCACGCCGCCCCAATCCGATACTTCGCGGCGCAAATCCGGTGTGATCCAACCCGATGAGGAGATTTCCATGTCCCGTCCATTCGAAGGCATCAAGGTCATCGACATCACCCATGTCCTGGCCGGCCCCTTCGCCACCTATCAGCTCGCCCTGCTGGGCGCCGACGTCATCAAGGTGGAGCAGCCCGGCGAGGGCGACCAAAGCCGCGAGTCCGGGCCCGACCACGCCCTGAACCAAGCGAAGATGGGGACGTCCTACCTCAATCAAGGGTCCAACAAGCGCTGCATCACGCTCGACCTGAAAACCGATCAGGGCCAGGACATCATGCGCCGGCTCGCCAAATCCGCCGACGTGCTGGTCGAAAATTACCGGTCCGGCGCATTGCGGGCGTTGGGATTGGGATATGACGATTTGCGCACGCTCAATCCGGGGCTGATTTACTGCTCGCTGACGGCATGGGGCCAGGACGGACCGCGCGGCGACCACACGGCCTACGACCAGGTGATCCAAGGGTATTCCGGCGTCATGTCGATGACCGGCACGACCGACAGCGGGCCGATGCGCTGCGGGCCGCAACTGCTCGACTTCGGCACCGGGACAACCGCTGCCTTCGCCATCGCCAGCGCCTTGTTCCACCGCGAGCGGACCGGCGAAGGGCAGCATATCGACGGCTGCCTCACCGACACCGCCTTCATCCTGATGAGCGCGCAGATCACCGGCTCGCTCCGGACCGGCAATGAACTCGGCCCGCAAACCACCGGGCGTGGGAATGCCAGCCACAGCGCCTATGAAACCAAGGACGGCACGCTGATGGTCGGCGCCAGCAACCGCGGCCAGCACAAGCGGCTGTTCGAAGCGCTCGGCCGGCCCGAAATGGGCGATAAGTCATACGAATACCGGCGGCAACACCGGGATGCGGAAGCCGCCTTCCTGACCGACATCTTCGCCACCCGCACGGCGCAGGAATGGGAAGATTTCCTGCAGGCCCGACACGTGCCGGCCGCGCGGCTCCGCACCGTCGCAGAAGCGGTGAACGACCCGCAGGTGGCGCACCGCGCGATCCACCACCGGCACGACGGCGCACCCGGCGTGGACGGGTCCTTCACCGTACCGGTGGCCGCCTTCAAGTTCGCCAAGGACGGACCACGCGTCGATACGCCGCCGCCGCCGCTCGGCGCGCATAACGACGAGGTGCTGGCCGAACTCGGCTATGAGGCGGCCGACATCGCCGGTTTCCGGGAACACGGCGTGATCTGAACGCGCGTGATACGCAGTCCCGCTTGCCGCCCCACCGCCACGCTCCGATAATGGCCGGGCAACGCGCAATCAGAAACGGGAGGACGCCGCATGACCCAGCCGTTCGAGGGTATCAAGATCATCGACATCACGCATGTGCTGGCAGGTCCGTTCGCGGCCTATCAGTTGGCGGTGCTGGGCGCCGATGTGATCAAGGTGGAAAATCCGGAAGATTGCGACCAGAGCCGCAACACCGGCTACGACGCGGAACTGAACCGCACGAATATGGGGACCGGCTACCTTACCCAGGGTTCCAACAAACGATCGATCACGCTCAATCTGAAGACCGAAAAAGGGCGCGAGATTCTAAAAACGCTCGCCAGGGACGCCGACGTGCTGGTCGAAAATTTCCGGCCCGGCGCGTTTCCCGCCCTCGGCATCGGCTATGAGGATTTGAAGCAAATCAATCCGACGCTGATCTACTGCTCGATGACCGCTTTCGGACAGGATGGACCGCGCGGCACGCAGACTGCCTACGACCATGCGATCCAGGCGCTTTCGGGTATCATGGCGATCACCGGCACCCCCGAGGTCAGCCCGCTGAAAACCGGCACGCAAGTCATCGACTACGCCACCGGGACCATGGCGGCCTTCGCGATTTCCACCGCCTTGTTCCAGCGCGAAAGAACCGGCAAAGGGCAGTATATCGACAGCTCGATGCTGGATGTGGCGCTGATGATGCTGGCGTCCAACATCACCGGGTACCTGAAAACCGGGAAACATCCGGGCCCAACCGGAAATCATCACCACTACGCCAGCAACAGCCTGTATGACACCAAGGACGGCAAGGTCATGCTGGCCGCCAGCAACAAAGGCCAGCATACCCGGTTGTTCCGGGCGCTAGGCCATCCGGAAATGGGCGACAAGGATTACGAATACCGATCCGAAAACCGGGAGTCCGAAGCAGAAATGCTGCGCGGAGTCATGGCGGAACGCACGGGCCAGGAATGGGAAGATTTCCTGCAG
>CAYYBI010000018.1:0-13581 GCA_964469835.1 uncultured Rhodospirillaceae bacterium | reverse complement strand
CCTGCCTGATCACTTGGGATCCGGGAGGTCGGATGGGTCGATGGACTCGCCATCGTCTTCCCCGAACGGCTTGAAATAAAGCCATACGAGCAGGCCGATGAATGCGAAGACCACAATGTTCATTATGGTGTCCAAGAGATTGCTCATGACTCAATCGGCCTTTCTGTCTTGAGTGCCTTCAAGAGGCACACGACCAGCACCAGAACGATAAAGACGAAGGGCAGAGCCCCCAACGCAATGATCGATTTTATCGCGTCGATGCTGCCGGAGAGGATCATGACCAGTCCAAGCGCCCCGAGCACGACGCCCCAGCTGAGTTTGACACGCGTGCTCGGGTTGAGATCGCCACCCGTCGAGAACATGCCGAGCACGAAGGCCGCGCTCACAACGCTTGTCACGATGAACAAGAAGGCCGCGGCGATCACCGCGGCAACGGTGAGGAAGGGTAGCGGGAAAGATTTGAGCACGAAAAATGTGGTGCTGCTCACGTTGTCGCGGACCACGTCCAGGATCGGCACGTCGAGATTCAGAATACCGTAGAAACCGACGCCGCCGAAGACCCCAAACCACAGGATCGAAAAGGCGGTCGGCACCAACATCACCCCGCAGATAAACTCACGGATCGTGCGCCCCTTTGAGATTCGGGCGATGAACACGCCGACGAAGGGCGCCCAGGCGAGCCACCAGACCATGTAAGTCAGCGTCCAAGACTGGAACCAGTTGACGACCTGTTCGTCCATGAACGTGAAGGTGCGGAAACCTTGGGTAAATGCGCCCGCCAGGTACTCTCCGGCAGCCTGCACGATGCCGCCCATGACGAAGTAAGTGGGTCCGGTCAACAAAATGAAGATCATCAGCCCGCCAGCAATGGCCATGGCGGTATTGGACAGGAGGGCCATGCCACGGCTGAGGTCCACCGTCAGAGGCAAGATGTAAGAAATGCAAAGAACCACGAAGATCCCCAGTGTCAGACCCATGCCCGTGTCTTGCAAACCGAAAAGGGCATCCACGCCTTCCTTGACCTGAAACACCCCCATGGCGACCGAGCCACCGAGGCCGATGGCGATGGCGACGATGGCCGACAGGTCGCTCAGCCAGCCGACAATCCGCGTCACACCGTTGGTCCCGAACACTTTGATGATCGGGGCGCTGACCAGGCTGGGACAGCCTTGGCGAAAGCTGAAGTAGGCGATCACAAGCCCTGTCAGCGCATAGATAGCCCAAGCATGCAGACCCCAGTGAAAGTTGGTAACGAACAAGGCCAGAGAGGCCGATTCTCTGGGATTTTTATATTCTGAGATCAACAGATAGTGCGTGAGGGGTTCCGCCGTGCCCCAGTAGAGCAATCCAACGCCCATGCCGGCAGCAAACAGCATGGTGAGCCACGAGATCGTCGAGAACTCAGGCTCGTCATCGTCCTTGCCGAGCTTGATCCGGCCGTAGCGGGACAGCGCGAGCCAAACGCTGGTCACCAACATGAAGCTCACCGCCAACATGATGAACCAGGCGCGGCTGGTGAACTGGATGCTGACAAGGTGAGATGAAAAGGCCGCAAGCCCGGTTGTATCGACGATACCCCAGACCGCAATCGCGCCCGTGATAATGAGTGCGATTAATAGTAGCGGATTCTTCGACACTGAATTTGCCCCCCTAGGTCCTTACTATGACCCGATCTCTCGCCGATGGAACCCTCTCTCCCTCGCCAAGGAGACTAACGACCACGGACTAGAGAATCCAGGCCATTGGAATGGCATCAGCATCTCCGCTTAGGAAGCAGTGGCCGGCTCTCACCACCGGCATCGCGATGTGCCAGATTGCAGTACCTCTTGCAGTGGGCTCGTTGGCGGAGTCAGAGAAAATCGGCTTGAGGCAGGCCTGCAAGCGGCCATATAACAGCGCCGAATCAACAAGTTGAACCGACAAGAGAAGTTAAGGGCTGATCCAGCGAGCAACGGCAGATGATTCCGCTGCCAGCGAAATTCGTTGTTGGGAGACGAGTTTTAAGCAACAGTCGTTAGTGCCACTGCCGAGCGGGGCATCTAATGAGCGTCATCGCCACGGCGCTGGTTACCGAACTCTATGGCGTCGCCGACCACAAAGTCCTGCTGATTGAGCGCGACCTTGCCAAGGCGATCCAGATCTCGATCCTGCGTCCGTTTATCCAGGGTAAGGTACCGGACGGCGATTCCATGGGCGGGCAGCAATACGCCCCTCAAGTGAAGCTCAAAATTCCCTGACGCATAGCCTTGAGCGGAGGAACCGTCCCATGCCGATCATCGATTCTCAAGTCCACGTTTATGCCGCCAATACGCCAGACCGTCGCTGGAACCCACCGGACGGTCCCGGGAACACGCCGCACAATTGGCTCGACCATGTTAACGGCGATGAGATGGTAGCGGCGATGGACGCGGTCGGTGTTGACGGTGCGATCTTCGTCAGCGCCTTTTCTAAGTATCAGTACGACTCCAGTTATGCGGTCGAGGTGCGCAACGCCCATCCTGGCAGGTTTGGCCTTGTTAAGCCGGTTGATCCGTCGGACCCTGCGGTGGCCGATGTGATCGCCGACTGGAAGAAAACACCGGGCACGGTCGGCCTCCGCATCCGATTATCCTATGGCCCGGATCGGGCAGTGGACGACCCCGGCCTCGATCTGATTCTGCGCGAAGCTGTCCGGCATGACTTCCCGGTCAATCTTCTCTGCTGGGGCAAGTTGGACGCGGGCGCAGCGCTGGTCGATCGTCACCCGGACGCCCGCTTCGTCATCGATCATCTGGGCATCTTACAACCACGCACGCCGCCCGCCCCGCCGGAGTCCTGGGCCGACCTGCCGAAGGTACTCGACCTGGCCACGCGCCCGAATGCGGTGATCAAGGTCAGCGGGGCGTGCACTCTTTCGCACGCCGGGTATCCGTACCCGGACATCTGGGACCCGCTCGCCCGTGTATTCGACGCTTGGGGCCTTAACCGCTGTCTGTGGGGCACCGACTGGACTCGCACAATCGCGGTCGTCAACTACGAACAGGCCGTCGAACCGTTCCGCCTCACCGACCGACTGACCGAAAGCGAACGGGCGACGCTAATGGGCGGAGCATGCGCAAACGTCTATCACTGGGCACCGAATGGACGGTGAGAGCCTGTTCGCAGTCCACTTGTCAACAGCGGTGGATTGGTTCGTCAAGCGACCAACTATCCAAAAATCCACAACATCAGGCTTGGCAGGGAGCGCGCCGGTCCGAATTGCATGATGGCAGTAAGGAATCAACGTATAGGAAACTAAAAAAGGCCAACCGGACGTTCGAGTCTCTGGAGGCGGGCAAGCTCTCGCTCAGAATGTTCACCTTCGGTATCGATCCGAACTAACTCGAGATCAGGGCGTATGTGGGGTTCGACCACGTGAAGCTCGATATGATGCTCTAGCCCATAGATTGGAATGATGCGCGCCGCGACTTGCCCTGCTGCGGCCGCGAGGCCTAAATTGACCGGTCAACCGAGTGAGCCAGCAAACGGAGAATGGCGATGAGCGTGACGGGCGCGACCGAAAGCGGAACAACGGCCAGAGCAGGGGTGTTGCCCTTCACTGTTACCCCGGTGGGCCGGGTTATGGGCGCGGAGATCGGAGGGATCGACCTGTCGAAGCCTTTCGATGATGCGGTGCGCGATGCCATCCTGGACGCGTTGAATGCGCATCAAATTCTGATCTTCCCAGACCAGGATTTGAGCAAGGAAGCGCAGATCGCCTTTACCAAACGGTTCGGCGAGATGGAGCAGCACGTAGCGCGCAACTACGATGGGAAGACGTTCGGCGACGTGCATCTGGTGTCCAATCTCGACCCGGACGGCAAGCCCACCGCAACCCCCCGCAGCACCGGCAACTTCTTCTGGCACACCGACAAATCGTATCACGACATCCCTTCGCTCGCGACGATCTTGCATGCGATCACGGTTCCTCCCGACGGCGGCGGCACGCAGTTCGCCAACATGCAGCTGGCTTACGAGGCGCTGCCGGAGTCGATGAAGGAAAGAATCGCTGAACTGCGCGCGGTGCATAGCTGGGAGGCGAGCCGCGACAACACGTTCAACCGCCCCGCGACCGAGGAGCAGAAGAAAGAGCGGCCGCCGGTCGTGCACCCCATGGTTCGCACCCATCCGGGCACCGGGCAAAAAATTCTCTATATCGGCGTCCACACCTCGCATATCGAGGGTATGCCCGTGGGCGAAGGGCGAGCGCTGCTCTACCAGCTGCTGGATTTCGCAACACGGCCCCGCTTCCAGTACACCCATTACTGGAAACAGGGCCAGCTGGTGATGTGGGACAACCGTTGCCTGTTGCACCGCGCCGCCGGCGATTTCGAGATGGACAGGTATCCGCGGCTGCTGCACCGTACTGTTGTTCGGGGCACGAAACCCTACTAGCAGGCCGACGCGACCGCACGCCGATAGCCGCCCCTGGCTACTGGCGGGGCGTTGTCAGACAAAATTCTATTACTTTGCCCGAACGGCAGAGTCGCATTACGTCGAAACAGTAAAATGCAGAATCGCCGCATCTTTTTCGTCCAACCTCCCGACGGACCGGTGACACCGGCCTGCTACGACGTCCGCGACGAGCCGGTGCCCGAGCCGCAAGACAGCGACGTTCTGGTGCGCAACATCTACCTGTCCTGCGATCCGTATATGCGAGGCCGGATGGGCGGCACGGCGAACTACCCAGGGGCAAAGAATTTTGCGCTTAACCAGGTAATTCCCTGCCGCGTCGTGGGACAGGTCGCTGTCTCCCGAAATCAGAACTTCGAGGAAGGTGACTTCGTCTGGGGCTTTCTCGGCTGGGAACTCTATACTCTGGCGAAGGGCGGCGGCGACCTGCGGGTGATCGACCCGTCGCTTGGGCCCATTTCGCACGCCATTACGGTAATCGGCATGCCCGGGCTGACGGCGCGCGTCGGCATCCTCGATATTGGCAAGCCGAAACCGGGCGAAACCGCCTTCATCTCCGCCGCCAGCGGCGCGGTCGGAAGTACCGCCGGACAAATTGCCAATCTGAAAGGCTGCTACGTCGTCGGCAGCGCCGGCAGCGACGCCAAGGTCAGGCACATCGTGGACGTGCTCGGCTTCGACGCCGGTTTTAATTACAAGACCGTGTCATCCATCGGAGCGGCGCTGGACGAGCACTGCCCGAATGGCATCGACATCTATTTCGACAATGTCGGCGGCGAGACCTTGGAGGCGGTGCTGGACCGCATAAACCAGGACGCACGCATTCCAGTTTGCGGCCAGATCTCGCAATACGACAACCCTGAGCGCTACGTACCGAAAAACATCGGCAATGTGGAGGCGAAGGGCGCGGCGATGCAAAAGTTCAGCGTCTATGAACACATGGACCAGTACGACGAATTCCTGCCCTGGATTTCCGAACGAATCAAGGCCGGACGGATCGTCTATTTCGAGGACATCGTGGACGGCATTGATAACACCATCGACGCGTTCATCGGCATGATGAACGGGGACAATCTGGGCAAGCGCCTGGTTCGTGTGAGCGAGGATCCGACGCTCGCCTAACCCGCTACTCTCTATTGAATCCTGGCGTCACCTCTTCCAGCCAATCCAGTCGCAAATGGCGTCGCCCATGATGAGCTTCTTGTCAGCGTCCGGTATCCAATCAATCTCCTGAAAATGTGTGACGCATTGCCGCCAGGAGCACGGCATTTTTGTGATGTCGGTGCCCCAAAAGAGCCGGCGAGGGCCGAACGCGTCGTACATTGCGCGGTAGTGTTTATGCAGGCTCTTGAACGGATAGGGGTCGTCCGCATAAAACGGGCCCCCCGTCAATTTGACCGCGACATTCGGGTACCGGGCGAGCGCCGTCAGTTCCTTCATGTTCGGGAATGCCGCGTCGCCTTTGGCGCCCCTTAGTGCACCCATATGATCCACCATTAGCTTCAACGCCGGATGGCGGGCCGCGATTTGGCCCAGCAAAGGCAACCAGTCGCCTGCGAGCAGGGCCACCGGCATTTCGGCTTTCTCGGCAGCTGGCCAAAGCCAATCCAAGGTGCCGTCCATTGGCCAGGTCTGATTGTGTGGCTGGCCGAAATAAAACCGGAAACCCAGCATGCCGGGTCGCTCTTTCCAGGTCTGGATGAGCGCGCGGCTCTCCGGCTTGTCGAGCGGGGGGTTGCCAAGAATTGCAAAGCGCTTGGGGTAGGCCAGCACGGCCTCGACCGCCTGCTCGTTGGATTCCGGATCCCAGCTCACAGGAGGATGAAGAATGGCGCCGTCGACACCCGCTTCGTCCATGTCGCAGATTGCATCCTCGACCAGATAAGGCGTGGCACGATGGGGTGGCCTCGCAACCCCCGTGCGCCAGAGGTGGACCTGCGCGTCGATAATTGGCATTTGGTTTCTCAGTAAGTTGTAAGGGGCACAACCTAGTGCAGAAATTAGACGCAGGGAACAACCGGAATTCAATCTATTTGGCCATGACCTCACCAAGCTACCATGACGAAAACGACGGGCGGATCAGCGCTCGGAAAATAACCTTGCTAAAGGGCACGATCGTTTACAACCGCCGGCGCTCTCAGAGAAGTCAGCTACTCCACAAGTTTGACACCGCCTTTTGCCGCGACATGTTTGATGATAGCGATGGACCGTTCCTTATCGCCGCCATTCGCCAAGGCCTCTTTGTAGATGTCCAAAAGGCGCGCGCCGGTGTCGGTCGGCGTACCAAGTAACTTCGCCTCGTAAAGCGCAGCTTCGATGTCCTTACAAGATATGTTCATGCTGCCGCCGCTTTCAAATTTCCCGGTGCGCATTGCATCTCCAATGCCTCCTTCGATCTGCTGGTTGCGGCCAGTGCTGACGCTTAAAACCTCAATCATCGTCTTGGCGTCGAGCCCGAATTTAACGCCCATGGTCAACCCCTCGGCGGTCGAAATTTTGGCGACATTGCCAATATAATTATTTACGACCTTCATCATTTGCCCATTCCCGGGATTTTCTCCGAGGAAGTGGACATTTTTGCCGATGGCGTCGAAGGCGGGCTTGGCCTTATCAAATGCACCACGCGGGCCCGATGTCATGACGGACAGCGTACCGTCCGCCGCGCCCACGGTCCCGCCGCTGATCGGCGCATCGAGCATTTGGATTTGCGCGCCTTCGATAATCTCGCGAATTTCTTTGGCGACGGTTGGCCCCGTCGTCGATTGATCTACATAAATGCGGATTGCCGAGCCCCGCGAGGCTTCTCTAGAGACATCAAACGCCGCCGCAACCGTATTCAGGCAAACCATCACGATTTCGGAATGATTTGCGACATCCAAGACGCTTTCGCCTTGTTTCGCGCCCGCAGCCACCAAATCATCGACAAGGTTCTGTTGCAGATCATAAACGATAACTTCGAAGCCAGCCTTGACGAGGTTTTTCGCCATTGGGCCACCCATCGCCCCGATCCCGATATATCCAATTGACGTACTCATCTTTTAATCCCTCTGTTAGGTTGAGCGGCGTTGTCAGAAAAAATTGATTGCTGTGCCCGATCGTCAGAGTCGTGATGCGCCGCCATTGAATTCACGAGGTTTTCCCGGATAGTTCCGAGCGGTTCGATGGCTACTCCACGTATTCAAAATTTTGCTCTTACACTGCCAATTTCGACAATCAAATTCCGCCGCTCGTCGATCGAGGCGTGACCGGCCGGCCCGATGACGACTGTCGACTGTCGACTGTCGACTCCCGCTCTTCGACGTTTGCCGGACCGGAAATGGAATCGCCAGGCCGGAGCGCGTAGCGGTCAAATACCCGTGCCTGAAGATAGTCGCCAGCTTCCGGAAAATATACCGGGCGCGTTCCTTTCCGTGCAACCGCCGCGCCGTCGGTCGCGTGCATGCCAAGTCTGAGTTTCGGGCAGTGTCAGAGCGATATTATTCAAAGTTTTGCACCATCACGGCCACGGGCACGTAAGCTTCATTTTGGTCGATCATTTTGACGGGCGCACCGGGTCCGGCCTACAGTACGGCCAATACCTTATTCATTCCCCCCGCCGCTTGCCCGCGGGAGCAATCGCATTCAGGAGTACGCCGCATGCCACGCAAAATTCCGGACGACGAAATGAAGGTGCGGGTTGATTTGGCCGCCTGTTACCGTTTGATCGATCACTACGGCATGTCGGACCTGTTGGGGACTCATATTTCCGCGCGCGTGCCGGGCACGGATGACGAGTTTTTCCTCAATCCCTACGGCGTCTATTTCGAGGAAATGACCGCCTCGGCATTGCTGCGCGTCAATATGGACGGCGAAGTGCTCGATGAAAGTAACTATTCGGTCAACCCGGCCGGCTTCACAATTCACAGCGCCATTCTCAGTGGCCGGCCCGACGTCAATTGCGCGCTGCACACGCACACCGTGGCCGGCATGGCGGTGTCGGCGATGGAGGAAGGGCTGCTACCGCTGACCCAAACGTCCATGCAGTTCTACAAGCGTCTGTCCTACCACGATTACGAAGGCGGCGCGTCCCGCGAGGGCGCGGAAGAGGAATGCGCCCGGCTGCAAGAAGATCTCGGTCCAAAAAACATGTCTATGGTCCTGCGCAATCACGGCTTGCTGACCTGCGGCACGACGATTGCCGACGCGTTCCGTCGCATGAAAAAACTGGAGCATGCTTGTGAGGTGCAAATGCATGCCATGGCCATGCGCGGCGAAGGTCAGACCTTGAAATTGATCGATGAGGACGTGCGCGAGGAAATCTATCAGGTTTATGAAAAACGCGGCGCCGAACAAGGCGACATGGGCTGGCCCGGCCACCTCCGCCGCCTCGACCGCGAGGATACGTCCTACCGGCATTAGGCCGCGGCACGCCGCCTCGTTTGAAATAGAGGACGATTTGGCCACCGTCCTCGAATTTTGATCGGTGCCGGCGGCACTGCGGCAATACCGGGTCACCGCATGATCGTATTCGGAACGCTGATCGGAAACAGCCTTCCGGTACAGAATCAGGATTTTTCCATTTCTATCCGGGCTTCGAGTTCCGCCAACGGCGGGAACCGCGTTACGCCCGTCACGGCAAATCGAACAGTGTGAGGGATAGACATGCTCGTGGATATGGAAACCCGGCTGGGAATGCGGATCGGAACCTTTGTGCCGGCGGAGGGGGCGCTCGCCTTCCGGTTTCCCGAAACATCTGGCGGGGTTGAGCCGATGGTGCAGGCCTTCATCGGCGGCGTCACCGACCGCGATTCCCGCGCGCCTTCCACCAGGCATCCGAAGCGCGGCGTGATCTTGATCGAAGCGCCCTATGCCGAAATGGCGGTGCTGCCGCAAATTCTGTGGTCGTCCTGCCCGACGCCACCGGCGCATGAATGGGTGCTGGAGCAGATTCGCCCCGGCGACCGGCCCTCGCCGGACGAGGCCGGTGGTCTTTGCATCTCGTCGATGGAAGTGGACCCGGTGCTAGAGGACGAATTCAACGAGTGGTACAACGAAGAACATATGCCACTGATGGACGCCGTGCCCGGCATGTTGTCGGCGCGCCGCTTCCACGCGACCAGCGGCCTGCCGCGATATGTGGCGGTATACCACCTAGAATCTCCCGAGGTGTATAAGCAACGCAGCTGGTACAAGGCGAACCAGACACCGTGGCTCCGCCGCATCCACCGACACCGGCTGCGCACCTTGCACATGATCCTGGAGCGGGTCGAACTACCGAAATAATGCCGCGCCCGCGATTACTCCGGCACCGCCGTGGGCCCCACAAGCGCACCTGGGCGCTCTCCAAGAGCAACGTGCGGGAACGCGAACGCATGGGAGCCTGAACGCCGTCAGCCGTGACGCGCGGCGATGAATGTGGCGGTTGCCTCGGCGCAGACATCCGCCTGAGTTGCGGCGGCGTGATAGCCCGACCCTTCCACTGTCACGAGTTGCGAGTCCGAAATCTGTTTCTGCCAGGCGACGACACTGTCGATGGGCCGACGCGGACTGTCCGAAGAAATCACCAAAGTCGGGCATTTTATCTGCGGCAGGTCGCCGCGAACGTCGATGCTGGAAACGTACCGGAGAAAGCCCAGCATGGATGAGCGTGGCGTGGCCGCCATCATGTCGATCCACCAGTCCTTCGCCGCCCGGCTCATCCCCTCGAGCCGCGCATCCATGGTCGCCCTTGCCCAGGCGGCCACGTCCTCGTGCTTGACCTGGTCGAGCCAGTCCGGCTGGGTCGGACCGATCATCGGCGTGCCCACCAGGGTCAGCGAGCGAACCAACTCCGGCCGGGTACTGGTTGCCCGCACGGCTACCGGCCCCGCCACTTTCGCCGCGACGAGATGAACGCCCGCCGGCGCGAGTCGCTCGATAACCGCGGCAAGATCGCCCGCGAGCGTATCGACGCTCCAGGGGAAATCCTCCTCCATCGGCGTCGATTTGCCGAAGCCTCTCTGGTCGATGCGGATGACCCGCCAGCGCCGCGCCAGATGCGGCACCCAGGCCCGCCAGGCCTCGGCGGATTCGGCAAGGCCGTGAACCAGCAGGACCGTTTCCGGTTCTGTCCAAGGATCGGTGAAATCATCGATCACGTAGTTGATTTCAGCGGCGGGCGTGACGGTTAGAGTCGGCATTGGGCAGCTCCATTTATGGGTGAGTAGAAAATCCAGCACCGGGCTGGATTAACGGCCGGTCCGCGGGTCACGCCGTCGTTCCACCGTCCACCGCCAGCGACGCCCCGGTAATATAAGAGGCCTCGTCGGAGATCAGGAACAGGGCCGCGTTGGCGATCTCCTCGGGTTGGGCCTTGCGGCCGATGGTGATCCCGGGCCCTCTGGCGCGGATCAGCTCCTCGACATCCTGGCCCTGCGTGCCTTCCTGGTCCGGTCGCGCGGTGAAGGTCCGCAGCATCGGCGTATCGGTCGTGCCCGGGCATACGACATTCACGCGGATGTTCTCGCCGCCCAGCCGCTTGGCCAGCGCCTTGGCGAAACCGACCACGCCGAATTTGGCCATCGAATAAATCGGGCTCTTCAGCGACCCGCGGATGCCGGACGTCGAGGCCGTATAAAGCAGGCTCCCGCCGCCGCGCGCGCGCAGCAGGGGGATTGCGGCGTCGGTCGCAACCACCAGCGTCCGCAGGTTCAGAATGATCGCAAGATCGAAATCGGCCATGTCGACGCCTTCGACTTTGGCCGGGCCCGGATGACCGACATGGTTCCAGATGAAATCCAGCCCGCCGAATTCGCCCGCGGTTTCCTCGACCATGCCCCGGCTGTCGCTGTCCTTGGTCAGATCGGCAACGATCCCTTTCGCGCGCCCGCCATTGTCGGTGATCTCGCGCACCACCCGCTCGACCGCGGGCGCATCTATATCCACCACGCCCACCATGGCGCCTTCCTTCGCAAAGCGCAGCGCGCCCGCGCGTCCCATGCCCGACCCGGCGGCCGTGACGATGCCGATTTTTCCTTCCAGTCGCATCTGCAGTCTCCCTGTTGACTGGGCAAAATACTCGCTCTTGCCTGCGCCGGTATCAACCATGGCGGCGGGTCGGGTTAAGACAATGGATGCGCACCGACGCGGCGATTGGTAGCCTTGCCGGAACCATGAATAATAATTCGACGTAAACAGGTTGGAGTCGGGGCGATTATGAGCACAGAAAGTGAACCTCCCGTCGCGATGCGCCTTGCACGGATGGCGTATTCGGCCGCCCAGAAAGAGGAAACCAACGATCAGGTTCTCCATGCGGTCGAGAGGATCCTCCTTGATACGCTCGCCTGCGCGATGGCCGCGGTGGATGCGCCGCCGGTAAAGGCCACGCGTAAATGGGCACAACAGATTGGCGGCGGACCAAAGGCCCATATCCTGGGGACGGGGGAAACGAGTTCGGTCCTCGGCGCGGCGCTCTGCAATAGCACGATGGCGCGACATGTCGATATGAACGACTGCGACTGGGCCCGCGATCCCGCCCATCCGAGTGACAATATTGGCGCATGCCTTGCGGTCGCCGAGGTGACGAATGCGACGGCCGCCGAGGTGATCAGGGCGATCCTCATCGCCTATGAAGTGCAGATGCGGACGACCGAGCTCACCAAGGTCTCGTTTTTCAAGACCTCTGGCTGGGATCATACGACCTTCGTCACGCTTGCCAGTGCGGCAGCCACCGGGGTGCTGCTGCGTCTCGACCCGGAACCACTCGCCCATGCGCTGGCCATCGGCGCGAGTTATCCGGTGCCCGGCCAGGTCCGCGTGGGCCAGATTTCCATGATGAAGGCGGCGAGCGCCGGACTTGCCGTCACGCGCGGCATCGAAGCGGCCTATCTTGCGGCGAACGGCGTCACGGGCCCGCTCGACATCTTCGAGGGCCAGCGGGGTCTTTCCCGGCTTGTTCTCGGCGAATGCGACTGGGATGTCCTCACCGCGCCGGTCGAGGCGTGGCGGCTGCCCCGTACCTGCCTCAAGCAGTATCCCGCCGCCTACGTGATCCACAGCGCAATCGACGCGGCCCTGGCGCTGCGCCGCGACCACGACGTATCCGCTGAAAACATAAGCGCCGTCGAGGTTGCCGCCTTCGGCTGGCTGATAGAGGACATGGTGCACGGAATGGGCGGCGTGTCCCGCTACGAGATCAACGCGCGCGAGACGGCAGACCACAGCCTGCCCTACTGTGTGGCGGTCTCACTGGTCGACGGCGAATACAATCTCCGCCAGCTCGATGCGCGGCGCTGGGAAGACCCGGACGTAAAGGCGATGCTGGAAAAGGTGACATGCGTGCACGATCCGGCGATGGATGCGGGTTTCCCGGGCAATCGTCCGACCCGAATCAGCGTGACGTTACGGGACGGCACGGTCCTGAGCGAAGAAGCGCCCTTCCCGAAGGGCGACCCCCGCAACCCGATGACCGACGAGGACATTGCCCGGAAGTTCCGGAACCTTTCGGGTGCGGTTCTTTCCCCGGCCCGCCAGCAGCGGCTTATCGATCTGACGCTGGATTTTCGCAATCGTACTCTGGCGGAACTGTTCGAGGCCAGCACGCCGGATGTGTCTTCGGCGCCGACATGAACCGCCCCGGTACGGACAGTGTCATCCATGGTGCGCGCTGCAATACGATATTAATCGACGTGAATGACAGCCTTTCCGGCAATCTCTCGATTGAATAGCCGTTCCGCCTGCATCCCGAGTTCAGCGAGGCCGCCCTCCGCGTTGATCGTAACTTGGAGTCGGCCGGCGGCGACGAGGTCGGCGAGCACGCCCAGCCCGTCCGTGGCCGACCGCCGGCCGAATTCAGTAAATGGCGTTGTCAGCCAAATGCGAACCAGTCAGTAAAGCACCCGAAGTCGCGACGCTCAGGCTGCCATTTGACGCCACTCGGCCAGGGCAGCTGAGCGGTTCTGCTTGAAAGTTTCACGGTTGTTGAGATGACGGTCGCGGTTGAAATGATTATGGATCGAAGCGTGTATCGAGCCGAACTTTTGCAGGGTCTTCACGTCCCTGAACTTCGACATCGCCCCTTCCCGTCTTCGAAACGGCTGATGTGAGTTTTCCGCCCGGTTGATTCTCAGTTGCCGACCCCAAGACTTTACCGAATACGTCCCGAATGAGCAGCATCGATAATCGCCGAAGCGG
>CAYYBI010000017.1:0-7061 GCA_964469835.1 uncultured Rhodospirillaceae bacterium | reverse complement strand
TAGGCGATCAGATGCGGCAGATGCGAGGTGATGGCGAGTACCCGGTCGTGATGATGCGGATCCATCAGCTCGACATTGCTGCCGGCGCGCTGCCACAACGCAACGACGCGGTCGATCGCATCCTGGTCGGTGCCGGCCGGGGGCGTGAGGATGCAATATCGATCCACGAACAGCTCCGGGAAACCCGATTCCGGCCCCGAATGTTCGGTGCCGGCCACCGGATGGCCGGGCACGAGATGGACGCCCTCGGGGAGGTGCCGTCCCACGTCGCGTATTACCGCGACCTTGACCGACCCGACATCGCTGACCACCGCGCCGCGTTTCAGGGCCGGGCCGATGGCTTTGGCGATCGCGGCGTTGGCGCCGACGGGCGCGCAGAGCACCACCAAATCCGCGTCCCGCACCGCGTCCGCCGCGTCTTCATGCACGCTGTCGAGGAAGCCGAGCGCCATCGATGTCTCGCGCGTCGCAGCACTTCGCGCGTGGCCCGCGACATGGCGGGCGAGACCGTCGCGCTTGATGACACGGCACAGCGACGAGCCGATCAGGCCGAGGCCGATGATGGCGATCCGGTCGAAGATCACGTCGGTGCTCATGACTTTTCCAAATGCCTGGCCAGTTGATCGGCAAAGGCGCGCATTTCTTTCTCCAACCCGATCGTCACCCGCAGGCAATCCGGCAATTCGTAACCGCCCATTTTCCGCGTGATGATGCCGGCGCCCAGCAGATGCTGGTAGGCCGCGTCCGCCGCTTCCGGGCCGGCAAACTGGACCAACACGAAATTCCCCACCGAGGGGTGCACCGTCAGGCCGAGCGCGCCCACCGCCGTCGTAAGCCAGGGCAGCCATTGATCGTTATGCGCCCGGCTGGCGTCCTGATGCGCGGTATCTTCGACCGCGGCGATACCGGCCAATTGTGCCGCGGCATTGACATTGAACGGTCCGCGCAGCCGGTTCAGCACGTCGGCCACCGCGGCCGGACAATAGGCCCAGCCGAGCCGCAACGCCGCCAGACCGAAGATTTTGGAGAACGTGCGCGTCATAACGACATTGTCATGATTGTCGACCATTTCGATCCCCGCCGAGTAGTCGTTGCGGGAGACGTATTCCGCATAGGCGGAATCGATGACGAGCAGGATGTCGTCGCGCAGCCCGTCGCGCAGCCGCTGCAATCCCGGCGCCGACAGGTAGCTGCCGGTCGGGTTATTGGGGTTGGCGAGGAACAGCAGCCGCGTCCGCTCGGTGACCTTGCTCAACAGCGCATCCACATCGGCGGTGAGCACCTTTTCCGGTGCGGCCACCGGCGTCGCCCCCGTGCCCAGCGCGAAGATTCGGTAGATCGAAAATCCGTGACGGCTGTACAGCACCTCGTCGCCGGATCCCGCATAGGCGCGGATCAGCAATTGCAACAACTCGTCGGAGCCGGCGCCGCAGACGATCCGCTCGGGGTCGCACCCGAAGCGGCGGCCGATTGCCGCGCGCAAGTCGGTGGCGTGGCCGTCCGGATAGCGATGCAATCTGGTGCACTCGGCGTTATAGGCGGCGACGGCTTTTGGGCTGGGGCCGATAGGGGTTTCGTTCGATGCGAGGACGATGACCTCGTCGCAGCCTTCGACCGAATGGAGGCCGCCGACATAGGGGTCAACCGAGAGAACGCCCGGGCGGGGAACCGGTGTCGTCACGGCACCGATCCTTGGGCCTCCGCGCCATCGACCTGCGTCGCATAGGCACCGATCACGCTACATCCCCCGACGCCGGCCAACCGGCCGAGGTCTTCGAGGCGCGGATCGTCCTGTTTGACAAACCCATCGGCCTCGACCAGATGGAACCAGGCGCCCTGTTGCAGCGATGCGTGCGGCTGCGCCTTGATCGCGACGCGTTCCAGCATGGCGGCTAAACCGGTGCGGCTTACGGTTTCAGCGGTCTCGATAACGACCAGTGTTTTGTCCTCACCGCTCTCTTCCGGCACGATATAGCCGAGCGCCAAAGCGGACGCGCCGTTCTCGCCGGCGATCGGGCTCAACGGCAGGCGGTATGAAACGCGGGGCCCTTCGGGCGCCGTGAGCCCCGTCCACCAAGGGTCTCTATCTCCCTCACGCGGGAAGGGCAGGACGCCCAGTGTCACGTTCTTTTCAATAACCTCGCCAACGACCTCGCGTACGCTGCCGAAGGCCGTCATCGGCGTGGCGCTGCCGAATGCGTTGCGCGCCAGATCCCAGTAGCTTGGATTTTCGCCGGTCGCGAACACGGCCACCGCATAGTCGGACTTCTCCATCCGGGTGATGCCCGCGATGATTTCTCGCCAGATACGGGCGATGGCGCCAAAGGGAAAGCCGCCGTCGTGCCGGCTGGCCAGGCGGCGCAGGATCAGAGCCTCCCGTCCGGGGCGAATTGGGGCGATCGCGTCGCGGCTTTTCACGGCGCGGATTCGGTCGACCAACGCCGCCCGGCGTATGATCAGCGCGTGCATCTCGGCGTCGATTGAATCAATGTCGCGCCGCAAATCGTCCAGGGTCGTTCCGGAGTCGTTCATCGCTCTACATGCCTATCGGAAAAGCCGCTCACTTCTAGTGCCTGGCAGAGTAGAAATCAAAGAAAACATTGACACCGTTGGCGACTGGACCAAAAGTACCCGGCCCTCAGCAACCAGCGGGGACAGGACTAATTCCCAAGCCAAAGAATCCCGTAAATCTGACCCTTTCGGCAATATCAACGGCGCCGAACCAGACGGATGTCACGATGCCCGGCCACCGCGTCGAGTTGGGCGTCGACATCCGGCTGCGCCTCGATTGCGGTGCGGCGCTCGGGCCGTTCCCGATGGCCTATTGCACCTATGGCGAACTCAACGCCGACCGGAGCAACGCGATCCTGGTCTGCCACGCGCTGACGGGCGATCAGTATGTTGCCGAGACCCATCCGATCACCGGCAAGCCCGGCTGGTGGGAGTTGATCGTCGGGCCCGGCAAGCCACTGGACACGGATCGTTTCTTTGTCATTTGCGCCAATGTTCTGGGTGGCTGTCTTGGCACGGTCGGGCCGAAGGAAATCGATCCCGAAACCGGCGATCCGTACGGCCTTAGCTTTCCGGTGATCACGATTGGCGACATGGTGCGCGCCCAGGCTATGTTGCTGGACCATCTCGGCATCGATCAGTTGTTCTGTGTGATCGGCGGCTCGATGGGGGCGATGCAGGTACTGGAATGGGCGTCCCGATATAAGGACCGCGTTTTTGCGGCGGTGCCGATCGCGGGCGCGGCGCGGCATACCGCACAGAACATCGCCTTTCACGAGGTTGGCCGGCAGGCGATCATGGCCGATCCGGATTGGCATGGCGGCGATTATATGACTCACGGTGTCATGCCGCGCCGAGGGCTTGGCGTGGCGCGCATGACCGCGCATATCACCTATCTTTCCGAGGCGGCCCTGCACCGCAAGTTTGGTAGGAATCTGCAAAACCGCGACATGTTGAGTTTTGGCTTCGATGCGGATTTCCAGGTGGAGAGTTATCTGCGCCATCAAGGATCGACGTTTGTCGATCGGTTCGACGCTAATGCCTATCTCTACATTACCCGGGCGATGGATTATTTCGACATGGCGGCGGAACATGGCGGTTCGCTGCCGGTTGCCTTCGAAAACACGAAGACGCGGTTCTGCGTGATATCGTTTACCAGCGACTGGTTGTTCCCCACGTCCGAAAACCGCGCGGTCGTGCGGGCGCTGAACGCGGTCGCCGCGAATGTCAGTTTCGTCGAGATCGAAAGCGATCAGGGCCATGACGCTTTTCTGCTCGACGAACCCGAATTCATCCGCGTCCTCAAGGGTTTTATCAATGGCTGCGCCGAGCATCGCGGACTTGGCCGATGATTGATGCCCGGGCGGCGATACGCGTCGACCTCCAGCTCATCGCCGACATGGTGCCGGCCGGCAACCGGGTGTTGGACATCGGTTGTGGCGACGGCGTACTGCTTCGGTATTTGAGCGATTTCAAGCAAGCGGATGCCCGCGGCATCGAACTCAGCATGGCCGGCGTCAATGAAGGCGTAAGCCAGGGGTTGTCCGTGATTCAAGGCGACGCCGATACCGATTTGGACGACTATCCCGCTGGCGCCTTCGATTACGTCGTCTTGAGTCAAACCTTGCAAGCGACGCATCGACCGCATCGAGTGGTCGAGAATCTTGTCCGGATTGGCCGGCACGCTATCCTGACGGTGCCGAATTTCGGGTTTTGGCAGGTCCGCTGGCGATTGCTGACGCGCGGTCAGATGCCCCAGACCGAGACATTGCCCTATCAATGGTACGACACGCCGAACATCCATCTATGCACGATCAGAGATTTTCTCGCGCTGTGCCGCGACCTGCGGGTCGAAGTTGAACAAGCGGTGGCGTTGGACCGCAACGGCAATGCCCTAAGCTGGTCCGCCTCCGGCCCGTTCGCCAATCTGTTAGCGGCACAGGCGTTGTTCGTGCTTCGGCAGGGCTAATCACGGCTGCCGACTACATCCCTTCGCCCGCATCGCCAGCATCCTCGCCCGCGCCGGGCCGTTCGCCTTCGGCGCGTTGCGACGGCTTTTGCGCGGGCGCCGCCGGCGCCGGCCGGCCGGCTGCCTGATCGTCGTCCTGCATTTGGATGCGCGCCGGCGGTGCATCGCCATGGCTGTCGACGCCGAAATAAAGCGTCCGGTGGGGAAAGGGTATTTCGATTCCTTCTTGATCGAAGCGGTTCTTGATGAGGCGGTTGTAGGCGCGCTGAACGCCGAATTGCTTGCCTGGCTGCACCCGGATCCGGGCACGGATAACGACCGCGGAATCGCCGAGGCTCTGAACCCCTTGGATCTCGATTTCGGCAACGATTGCGGTTGCGTATTCCGGGTCGGCGCGCATTTCCGCACCGACGTCGCGCATCACGTCCATGCAGCGGTCGATATTTTCACTGTAGGCAACGCCGATGTCGAACCGGGCGTAAGAAAAATCCTTGCTCTTGTTGGTGGTGGTGGTGACCGAACTGAACGGGATCCTGTGCACCTGACCCAGGCCGTCGCGCAGCTGGATCGATCTGATCGACATCGCCTCGACCTTGCCGATATGGCCGGAGAGCTCGACGAAATCGCCGACCGCAACCGAATCCTCGATCAGAATGAAGAATCCGGTGATGAAGTCCTTGACGATGGTCTGTGCGCCGAAGCCAATCGCGAGGCCGAGGATACCGGCGCCGGCGATCAGCGGCCCAATCTCGACGCCGAGTTCGGAAAGCACCATCAGCGAGACCATCAGCGCCAGTACGATCAGAACGAGATTGCGCAGCAAGGGCAGCAGCGTCTGGGCGCGTTGGCTGCGGCTGACCGTGTTGCCGTCCCGATCGGTCGCGGCGAGGTACCGCTCGATCCCGGCGCTGATCAATTCCCAGATCACCAGGGCGAAAAAGATAATTGCGGCGATCGTAATGAGGCGGCTCAGAATCAGGCTGCCGACCGGTCCGGAGAACCAGGCGAAGACATCGAGGCCCCAAACGTCGAGCAGAGCCAGGGCCGCTCCGACATAGATTATGACCTTGATTGCACTTTGCAGGAGCGGCAAATATCGATTGGTGCGGGCTTCGAGTCCCGGAAAACGGGTCTTCTGCTCGTCTGTCAAAGAAAAGGCGCGGCGAACAAGCGGTCGCGCAAGCAGTATCAATCCGCGGGCAATTCCTAGGATCACCAGGCTCATCAAGGTGGCGCGGAGGACAAATTCGAACCCGCCCGGAACTTCCAGCGCCCAGACGCCGTAGATTGCCCCGATGAAAACGATGCCGACAAAATGCCAAATCTCGGCGATCCGTCGGCGCAAGATGGCCAGCGATCGTCCTTCTTCGCCGCGAATCGCCGTCGCAACCTCTTGTCGGTTCTGCAGCAGCAGCATGACCAGCAGGAGCGCCACGACCAGCCCCAGCAGCTTCATCAGCGCGTCCTGGGCCGCAGCCGGCAATCCCAATGGCAAGGCGGCTTGAATGATGAAATAGCCGTAGATGGTCCAATTGGTCAGGCGTCGAATCCAAACGAAACTATAATTCGCCGTTTCATCGCCGATCGGCAGAAGCCGCATCATTTCGATGCGGGGCGCAAGCAGCATGCGGGCGACGGCGGCGATTGCACGGCACAGAACGCTCGCGTTGATCAAGGCGATCGCGACCACCTGGCCTTCACGGCTTGGCGTGACGACCGCCATGGCGCCATAGGCCGCGGCGGCAAATGCGACAACTGCAACCAATTCCAGAATGGTGCGCAGGACGGCGAAGACCAGATTGAGCCACCATCCATCTGCTGATTGCGATTCCAGCGAGGCCCTTGGCCTGCGCAATAACAGGTTGGCGATCCATTCACCGGCCAGTCCGGCGAACAGGATGGCCGCCAGTTTGGCGAGCATGGACAGCCATTTTTCTCGGGTTTCCGGATTTGTCGCGCTGCTTCGGATCCAATCGAACAAGTTCGGTAAATCGATCAGCGCTGCTGCAATTTTAGCGAGTTGCTGGCCGGTGTTTTCCACCTTGTCGGACAAGGTTTCGAGCAATCGGGTGCCGATTGGCAACGTTTCCCGCGCATCGGTCTTCTTCTTTGCATCGACGAGCGTCTGCAGATCTCTCAGAAAAGCTTTGCGTTTCGCATCGTCTTTAAGCGTACCGACCAGTTGCTCAAGATCCGCCGCCGTGGTCTCGCTTGTGTCGGAATTTGAATCGGCCGCCGCTGCCGGCATGGCGAAGATGCCGAACGCCAGAACAAAGAAAGCCCGCTGAAGAAATTTGCGCATTGTCGAATTCTTGCCGCCCTGACCGGAAAGGGAGGAACTCTAGACTCGCGGTGGAGCGATCACAATGGTACCCAGCCAACACCCTCATGGGCGAATTTAAATTCGGCCGGATGCAGTATCTCCGCCAAGATTTCCAAGGATTCCACGATTCTGGGTCCCGGGCGATTAAAGAAATGATGGCCGTCGGCGATACAGACCCGGCCGTCGCGGACCGCTCGTAGGCGCGGCCAATCCGGCCTTTCGGTCAATGGGGGCAACTCGGCGCGGGCGCGCGCCATG
>CAYYBI010000016.1:0-5971 GCA_964469835.1 uncultured Rhodospirillaceae bacterium | reverse complement strand
GCCGCGGCCGCGCCGCCGCCCCTCGACGCCGCGAAGCCAGCGCCGCAACTCGGCCATTTCCCGGCCGCTGAGACGGGCGGAAAAGGCGCCGTCCGCGGCGTCGAAGACATGATGGCCTTCGTCGAAGACATAGCGCGTCGGCGCATGCGCGTTTTCGCCGGCGTCGCGCGCCGCCTGCACCATCACCAGGGCGTGGTTGGCGATCACCAGATCGGCGCGGCGCGCCTTACGGACGCTGCGCTCGATAAAGCATTTGCCGTAGTGATCGCAGGCCGAATAGATGCATTCGCCTCGGTGATCGCTTAAGGCCAGCGTGCGGCCGGTGCCCAACAGATCGACCAGCCAGGCGGGGAAATCGCCGCCGGCCATGCCGCCGTCACGCGACCGCCCGGCCCAGCGCGCCATCAGGCCCAGCGCGACCGCGTCATGACGGCGTATGCCGACGCCGCGGACCGCTTCCTCGAAATTCAGCAGGCAGAGATAGTTTTCCCGGCCCATCCGAACGACGACGCGGTTGCTCTTGCGGGCGGGTTCGGGGAAGAGCCGGTCAAGCTCCTGATCGATCTGATGTTGCAGGTTGCGGGTGTAGGTCGAAATCCAGACCGGTGCGCCATTGCGTTCCGCCCATAGGCTGGACGGCGCCAGGTATCCGATGGTCTTGCCGACACCGGTGCCCGCCTCGGCCAGCAGGAAATGCGGAACGCCGGGCTTGGCGCGGGGGGCGAAGGCGGCGCTCACCGCGGAAGCATAATCCGCCTGGCTCGGCCGCGCCTCCGCGTCCGCGCCCAGCAACTCGGTCAGCCGCTGCCGCGCCGCTGCGGGCTCGACGGCGATGCTGCCGGGCGGGTCCGGCGGCGCATGATCCTTCCATTCCGGCAGGCGCCGCCAAACGTCGAGCCCGGCGCCCGGTGCGCGAGACTGCTGTGTGTCGTCTTCGCCGAGGGCGCGGAGGACGGCGGCGCCCCACGGCCAGCCACCGCCCGCCATTGCATGGGCGACCGGCCGCGCGCCGCGCGCCGCGCTCTCTTCGCCGAGACCGGCAAGCAGCCGCGTCGCGGCGCGGCGGAGGACCAGGGCGGCGCTCGCCAAATCCGTCGGCGGATCCAAATCCAGGGCGGTCGCCAGGCCGTATGGCGTGGGCACGCAAAAACCGGCCGGCCGCGCGAAGGCGAAAAGCTCCAGCAGATCATGGGCGGGAAACGGATCGATTCCGAGCCGCCGGGCGGCGGCCGGGGCATGGCACAGCATCGGCGGCGGCGCAGTGCGCAAGCGGTCTGTCACGGTTTTGCGGTCGAGCACTTCCACTTCGCCGTCCTGGCTCAACCAGGCGGCGCGGCCGAGCCCGACCACCAATGTGGGGGCATTGGGCAGGGCAATCGACGTGGGTGCGGTGGCATGGGTGTTCGAGGACATGGCTGCGGTATCATACCGGGCGAATGCCCGGGGCGCGAAGGCTGGTTGTTAGGGGCACGATTGTTTTTACGGATAGTTGACGCCTTGGGGTCCTACCCCTAGTTTCCGGCATCCCGTGATTGCAATGCATCGAGGCCGCGCATGTCCGATCTTCGTGAGCTGGCGACACAGGCGAAGGCTTGGCCGTTTCAGGAAGCGCGCCGGGTGCTCAAGCGCGTGCACGGCAAGACACCGGAGAAGGGGTACGTCCTGTTCGAGACCGGCTATGGCCCGTCCGGTCTGCCGCATATCGGCACCTTCGGCGAGGTCATGCGCACCACGATGGTGCGCCAGGCGTTCCAGGCCCTGTCCGACGTGCCGACTCGTCTGTTCGCGTTCTCCGACGACATGGACGGGTTGCGCAAGGTTCCGGAGAACGTGCCCAATCAGGAACTGCTGCAACAACACCTGAACAAGCCGCTCACCGAGGTGCCCGATCCGTTCGGGACGCATGAAAGTTTCGGCCACCATAACAATGCCCGGCTGCGCGCCTTTCTCGATGAATTCGGGTTCGAGTACGACTTCGTGAGCTCGACCGACTGCTACACCGAGGGCCGCTTCGATGCGGCGCTGATCCGCTTGCTCGAATGCTATGACGCGGTGATGGACATCATGCTGCCGACGCTGGGCGAGGAGCGGCGCAAGAGTTACAGCCCGTTCCTCCCGGTCTGTCCGGAGACGCGGCACGTGCTGCAGGTTCCGGTCGTCGAGACGAATCCCGAGGCGGGGACGATCGTCTACCAGTGCGAGGACGGGAAGCGGATCGAGACGCCGGTCACCGGTGGACGCTGCAAGCTGCAATGGAAGCCGGACTGGGCTATGCGCTGGTATGCGCTGGGCGTGGATTACGAGATGTCCGGCAAGGATCTGATCGATTCGGTGCAGCAGTCGAGCCGCATTTGCCGCGCCCTGGGTGGTCCGCCGCCGGAAAGCTTCACCTATGAGCTGTTCCTGGACGAGAACGGGGAAAAGATTTCCAAGTCGCGCGGCAACGGATTGTCGCTGGAAGAATGGCTCGCCTATGCGCCCGGCGACAGCCTGGCGCTGTTCATGTACGGCAAGCCGAAGGCGGCCAAGCGTCTGTATTTCGATGTCATTCCGAAGAATGTCGACGAATACCTGACCTTCCTCGCCAAGTATCCGGACGAAGAACCGGCCCGGCAGGTGGAAAACCCAGTGTGGCATATCCACAACGGAGCGCCGCCGGCATTGGGGTCGCCGATCAGCTTCGCGATCCTGCTGAACCTCGCCAGCGTCTGCAATACCGAGGACAAGGCAGTGTTGTGGGGCTTCATCACCCGTTACGCGCCGGACGCCTCGCCGGAGACCCTGCCGATGCTAGATGATTTGGTGGGCCATGCGATCCGCTATTATCGGGATTTCGTAAAGCCGCAGAAGCAGTTCCGCGCACCGAACGACGTGGAGCGAACCGCGCTGGGACAACTTGTCGAGAAGCTGGAAGCCCTGCCCGCGGGATCCACGGCGGAAGCGATCCAGAACGAGATCTACGAGATCGGCAAACAGAATGGATTCGAGCCGTTGCGTGACTGGTTCCGCGCGCTCTACGAGGTGTTGCTGGGTCAGCAGCAGGGGCCGCGCATGGGATCATTCGTCGCGTTGTACGGACTGCCGGAGACGATCACCTTGATCCGCCGCGCGCTGGACGGCCAGGACCTCTCGGCCGCCTGAACGGGTTCGCTTGGCCGGGGCGGCCTATTGACTCGCCCAGATGATGCGAGCCATCCACTCGATATCTTCGAGGGACACTTCCACCGTCGCATGCGCCGAATTGAACGAGAGGAGCTCCAGGCGGTTCGCGGTCTGGCGCTGCAATTGCTTGGCGAGGATTTCGCCCTGCCGGGTCTTCACCACGATCCGGTCGCCGCGGCGGATCCTGGCGCGGGGTGAAACGACGACCACGTCGCCGTCGCGAAACACCGGTTCCATGCTGTCGCCGGAAATCTCGAGCGCATAGGCGTTGGGATCGCCGACATTGGGAAAATCGACCGCGTCCCAGCCGCTGCCGGTGGGGTAGCCCGCGTCATCGAAAAAGCCGTCCCGTCCCGCCTGGGCATAACCGATGACGGGAATTCGCTGCATCACGCCCCCGTCCGAGCCGTCGCTCATCAAGGTGACGAAATGACCGATGCTGCTGTTCGTTGCTTCCAGGACCTTGGCGATACTTTCGGTGGTCGGCCAACGGGGCTTGCCGTTGCGCGCCACGCGCTTGCTTTTGTTGAAGCTCGTGGGGTCGAGACCGGCTTTGCGGGCGAGCGCGGAGGCCGACAAGCCACTCTCTGCCGCCATGCGATCGATGGCGCGCCAAACGTCTTGATGCCGCAGCATGTATGGGGGGCTCCGTGTTCGTTTCTCGGGATTGGTTGCGAGTATAACTCCGCCAGAAATAGGATAAAAGACCTAAAAATCTCAAATTTTAGGAAAATGTTGAAGGTTTCTTAAGGAATTCACGCGGAATTCCGCCAAATTGCCGATTCGGTGGCGCGCCGTCTTCGGAAATTCGGACAAAATATTTTCTTACCGCGCATAGGCGACCCCGCCGCCGCCCCGCGGGTCCGCCCCGCCGCGCCATTCGCCGTCCTCGATCAGGACCACATGGCCCCGCGACATCACCGGATCGAAGCTGATGGCGCTCTGCTTGACCGTATGTCCCATGGCAATAAGCGCCCGGCAGGCTGATCCCTGGACCCGCGCTTCGGCATGGATGGCGCCGCCCTCGCAATGAATGCGCGGAACGGTGACCGCTTCGACCGGCGACATGCCGAAATCAACAATGTTTAGAATGGTCTGCAAGACCGCGCTGATGATCACGCTGCCGCCCGGTGCGCCGACCACAATTTGAGGTTTGCCGTCCTTGAACAGCATTGTCGGCACCATGCCGGTGGTCCGCGCCTTGCCGGGGGCGATGGAGTTGCTGCTGCCCGGTATCGGATCGAACAGTTTCATCGAATTGTTGTAGACGAAGCCGAGGCCGGGCGTGACGACCCCGGAGCCGGTACCGAGCGTGTGGGTGCAGGACACGGCGTTTCCCGCCTCGTCGTACACCGAGAGGTGGGTCGTGCAGCTCTGCGGTTCTTCCCGGCCGTCGCCGAGAAACTCTCCGGCGCGAATCTTATCGGCCCATTCCCGGGCGCGGTCCTCCGACACGAGCATGTCCAACGGCACTTCGGCGAAATCCGGATCGGCGAGGTATCGGTTGCGGTCCGTATGCGCCGCCGCCATGGCGCGCGCCACCAGGTCGATATGCTCGGCCGAACCATGGTGCAGCGCGCCCAGATCGAATTGCGCCAGGATCTGCAGCATCTGCACCAGCGTTACGCCGCTGCCGGGCGGCGGGTTGGAGCACACCGTGTAACCCCGGTAGGCGCCCTTGACCGGCATGCCCGATCGCACCGCGTAGCCGGCGAGATCGCTGGCGGTGACGAATGAACCGTTTGCCTCCAGATCGGCCGCAATGCGCTGGGAAAGCTCGCCGCGATAGAAGGTTTCGGCGCCGCCGGCCGCGAGCATGTCGATGGTGTCGGCCATGTCCGGGTTGCGGTGCAGTTCACCCACTTCGTAGAGCTTTCCGTCGGGGCGCAGATGGATCGCCTTGCAGGCATCCGTAACCGACACGCGTTGGAGGCCGCCCGGCACGCTGGCCATCATGGCGCGGGAGAGGAAATCATGGGCGAAACTCGCCACCGCCGTGCCGTCGCGCGCCAGTCGAGCCGCCGGGGCGAGCAGCTCTGCCCATGGCTTCGTGCACAGCCGCTCATGGGCGGCGGCAAACCCGGCGATGGTGCCGGGAGTCAGAATCGACGTGTAGCCGAGCTCGCTACGGAAATCGTCGAATAATGAGTATCCGGAAACCTCGGTCCGGCCCCGGCTATCGGCCGCCCACATGTCTTCGGTCACCTTCGATCCGGCGCGGGCATGGAAATCGATCATTCCGTTTTCGCCCGTGTCGGCGCGGAAATACTGGAATGTTCCCATTCCGCCGATGCCGCACATGAACGGATCGACAACCATCTGGGCGAAGGCGGTGGCAATCGCGGCGTCGAACGCGGTGCCGCCTTGTTCGAGGATTTCCGCGCCGACATCGGCGGCGCGGGGTTGCGGACAAACGACTATGCCTTTCATGGCGTGGACTTTCCCTCTGGTGCTGGCAGATGCGAACGGGCCAGCAGGGTGCGGACTGCTGCCGGGCTGGCGTTTCGTGCTATTCTAACCCTTCAGTCCCGTTTGCACAGGACGGCGGTGCAAATTGCCGTCAAGGAGGCCTTTATGTATGGATGGCGCGCTCGAATTGGTCTGCTTGTC
The DNA here is from genome assembly GCA_964469835.1 of uncultured Rhodospirillaceae bacterium. Classification (GTDB taxonomy): domain Bacteria; phylum Pseudomonadota; class Alphaproteobacteria; order UBA8366; family UBA8366; genus JAOTYV01. The sequence goes on along the minus strand of CAYYBI010000016.1, from coordinate 199 downwards.
CCATCGATCAACACCACGATGGAACCGGAGATGTGGCAGTTGGTTCCGAAGGATGTTTCCGTCCACACGGCGCGGATCGCGGGCGGACGGGAGGGAACGGCCGAAACCTTGCGTAATATGGAAGAAGAGGGGAAGCGGGCATGCGAGCGGGTCGCCATGGTCGAGCCCGATGTCGTGCTGTTCTGCTGCACCAGCGGCA
>CAYYBI010000015.1:0-3885 GCA_964469835.1 uncultured Rhodospirillaceae bacterium | reverse complement strand
CCATTAAGAGACATTCCGTGCCCGCTGGTAACACCAACCATTGCGCGATCTTGTCCGTCACGGCGTGTCATTTCCGCGATCCCGCTATTCAATTAAACGCCGGGTTTCGGCGGCTGCGGTATCGACATAGGTGAGTTCGATTTCTTCGAAATCTCCATACAGAATGTGTAGATATGCGTTGGGTTGATTCGGGCAGGCGAAGTCATCACCGAGAAAATGAACAGTCGAGGTCGGCAGTACAACCTCTCTTGGTACGCCGTAATATCCGTTCTCTGTCAACGGCATAGCCCCCTTTGGGATTCTTCTTTCTAGCACCGACAGACCTTGACTCACCGCGTTCCGATAAACGACGAGGTCGAGCCGGATTTCACCCCGCATTCTGTTCCGTTCCCAGCGGAAAGGCCATCGACCTGGCGGATCGTAAGATATCGCAATGAAGCCCTTATTTTCGAAGGGATCGACATAGTACCCATTCCGCCGACCGCGATCGGCAAGCCCCTTCGCAAGCGAAGCCCATGTCGTCCTGTTGTCCAGCATGACGGAGAGATCAACGTCATCCTCCCATGCCAAAAGATTACCGTTTTCCCTTACAGCGCCCAGGAGACTACCGCCCTCCAACCAGTGAACGGCCTCCATTTCTCTCAGGCAGGAAGAGACGAAATAGCTAAGGTCTTTCATGTGCGCGCGGCAACAGGGGGCCGTGTTGAGACCGAGTCGGTTGGTGTAGAGGTTGAAGGGGCAGGGAAGCGTTTTTTTGCCGCACCCACGCCATTCGACACCATCGTCAGACAGGTCCAATTCTGGGATACCATGTTGTTTCGCAAAACGCTCAATGTCTCCTTTTGCCTGTGCCTTCAGAACCAACAAGTCTTGATCACCAAGGAGGTAGGATCGCCGCTCGCCTGTGCGCCTGTGCCGCAGAAACCATGTTAGTTCGATTGTCATCGCGGCCACCAACAATCCATACAGCTTGGCGTCCGGTAACGCGTAACCAGCGACGACCGCCGGCGGAATCATCCACAGACCGGCATATTCACCGTGTTTGGCCAGGAACTCAGCAGCAGGCCGTGGGCCCCCTGGCGGGAAGACGACAGCAGGCGCGGCAATGACACTGAACAGCCCCGCGATGAAACCCGCCGACACTATCATTGCCGGTAGATCGAGGCCCTGGGACGACAACGACACCTGAGCCACCGTGATAATCGCGAGACCTGCTGTCGCCAAAAATGACGGCAAGGTAGGAAGATACCAATTTCTAGGATGTCTCAGTAGGCGAACGAATGACAGATAGGTCGCTAAATAAAGGGCGGCGGTGATCAGTGCCTCAATCGCCGGGATCGATGCTAACATTTCAATTGTCCCAGCGGGTCACATTGCGCGAGAAATGATCACACCCGGTACCGCTCCTATGCGTCCAGCCTTGATAACAGGATCTCCAGCGCCTGCCGTAGGGCCGTGGTTTCAATGGTCAACGGCGGTGCGACCCGGATGCGTTCGCCTTCTATGCCCCCCCCGAGAATGATGACCCGGTCGGCAAAACACGCCTTGACGAGGTCGCCGGCGTTTATTTCCGGGCGAAACGATAGACTGGGGCCAAGCTGATATATGTCCTGCGCTCGGTCCGAGTTCGCTATGCGGGCGGCAGCCTCGGCGAGAGGCGCGGCAACGCGGTGGCAATCGGCTTTCACATCGTGGGAATCAATGTAATCGGCGACCGCGCAAGCGGCATAACAGCCCAGCGCGGAGGTCTGAAAGGTATGAGCGAGAACAACGCCGTTGCCGACACCTTCTTCGAGGGCCTCGTTGTAGACGACGGCAGAAAACGGAAAAAGCCCGTTGGTCATCGTCTTGCTGAACAACAGGACATCTGGGTTCAGCCCCCACTCCCGAGCGACACTGAAATGGCCGAAACGGTAATATCCACACTGAATTTCATCGGCGATGATTGTGACGCCGGCATTTTTGGCTTGTTCGGATATGTCTTGAAGCCAAGTGGGCTCAAGCTGCACATATCCCCGGGCACCTTGGATGGGCTCGAATATAAGACAAGAAACGCCGGACCAATCAATATTCGTCTCACCGGGCGCCAGCACACTGACGAACGAATCCAGAGATTGCCGGAGCGGCGTTTCCTGCAGGGCAAAAGAGCGCTGCGCGGTGGTCGCGCTGAGCGCATCGAGGCCGAGGCCGTGAAACCCGCCCTCGATTGCGAGAATTTTGCCTGGGCGGCGGTTCTGCGCAAGCGCCAGTGCCGTGCTTACGGCAAAACTACCCCCTATTTGAAAAAGGACCTTGAAGCCGCTTACACCGAGGGTGTCAGTCAGCCACTCAGCAAATCTCTCGGCTTCAGGCGGGTAGATTCCGGCGACCAAATCGACGCTCGGGTGGGCTGGAAGATGAATGTCTTCATTACAATGGCCGAAATTTACGGCTCCATAAGAACTGCATAAATCGGTGAATTCTTCGGTTGTTCCATCGCTGTGGCGAAGCGTTAAGCTCGCGTTCAAAGCACGCGTGCATGTCCAGCGTTCACCGAATGCCCGGGACTCGTCCAGATCGCTGAGTCGCCAGGTTGTGGGTTCGACGCTCCCACCAGCCGGATTTCGAATATTGTTAAATTTTCCCCGAATGACATTTCCCGCTTCCATACTCATCGACTCCCTAGCGCTTTATTTCATTTCAACAGGGATTCTCCAGATGACTCGCCACATAAAGGGCGGCGGCAGCCAGCGCGGCGATCACCTGGGGCATCGGTGACGCTTCGATGCCGGTCATAGCCTATATGTCTCTCCTCGGTCGACGTCCGGTTTGATGAACATTGCCGCGCGGCGGTTACCCTCCGCTTTCAGAATGCGCGGCAGGACCTCGGCATTTGCCCGCTCGATATCGGCGGCCAAATCGATCTCGATCCAAGGTATGCCGGTGATGTCCTCGAATGCGAAGGTGCCGCGTGGCGAGGTCAGCAGAACGTCGCGAATCGTCTCCTCGTAAGGCTCCTGGCGGCGGCCTTGGCGTAGATAGAGTTCGGTCTGAATGATGATCTTCTTGGCCACCTCGGCTGACAGCTTGAAAAAGCCGACCGATTCACCGCAAAAATCAAACTCGGCGCTCAGCCATTTGCGGAACTCGACGATCTCGCCATCCCGGACACATACTTTGACAGGCTCATCGCCCGGCTCGAAGGCACGATCGAGGAGCAGGCAGTTCCGGTGGCCTGAGTTGACGAGACGCTTTACCAGTTCTTCGTCGTAGAGAACGTCGGCGTCCATTAGAAGAACCGGTTCCCCGCAACGCAATTCGTCGCGGAGAGCCCACAAGGTGACGATGTTGCCTTCTTCAAAATCCGCGTTGAACACGGTTCGCACGTAATCCTGCGCCCCTAGGGCAGCAATCTGCCGCTCGATGTCTCGCTGGTGATAACCAACGCCGAGTACCAACTCGTCGATGCCGTGTCGCTTGAGGATTTCAATATGGAATTGCAGCAAGGATTTGCCGCCGAAGCGCAGCAAAACCTTCGGTGGCGGTTTCGTGGCTGTAAATCCGAGCCGGATACCGATCCCGGCCGCCAGCATAACTCCCTTCATACGCCATGACCCTCAGTAGCGGCCGCTCATAGCGACGACAAGCTAGCACCTGTGAGTGCCGCCAAGCGGCGTGGCGCACCTACCTCCCTCAACGATTTGGGACGCATTGTTACGGAAAGATCGGATCAATCTAACCGACAACGCCCGATTTGGCTAGGGGCGCGACTGTGTCACTGTCACTAACACGAGGTATGTCCGGCGTAGGTAACATGTGAACTGTCCGGTTTTAGAACCGCTCCGAACGAGGGGGAGCGGTGATGAGGCGGACGGAGCAGTTACAGGGACTACGTTTGATGAAGTT
>CAYYBI010000014.1:0-4241 GCA_964469835.1 uncultured Rhodospirillaceae bacterium | reverse complement strand
CGCGATGGGAAGACCGGGATCAGGGTATAGGCGTTTTCACCGCGGTCGCATTGGGCCATAAAATTGCTGAAGGAGAGTTCGCTGACATCGAACTCGCCATGGGTCAACGCGCGCGTGAACATTTCCTCGATCGGCATGGTCAGGAATGTGGCGTCGCATCCCTCGACCGTGACTCGCCCGTCCAGCAGCGGTCGCGTGCGGTCGTAGTCCCAACAGGCGATGGTGATGGGGAGGGGCGCCATGGGTTGCTGTTCGATCTATTTGCCGGCGCGGTCGGCAACGGTGTCTTGCTGCCGGGCAGTGATGAAATCCTCGATTTCCGCATTCGTCATTACGTCCCGAAACATCTCGTTCCGCATATCGATGCGCTGGCGGCTGATCGCACGCACTGCATCCGTGATGCGCTGCAGATCGTCGTCGGAATGGATGAGCCCGGCCGCTTCCCGGGCCTGCTCATGATAGTGGTCCTGTTCATCGTCGAAGATGGTTTTCATCGCCTTGGCGGTCATGTCGTTAACGGTACTGCCGCCGAGTTTGGCGCCTTCGCGAAACAGTCGCGCGCCGCCGCCTTCGGTCAGCCCGACCGCTGCGCGATCCAGAGCCGAACCACCCTCCACATAGCCGCGCCGCAATGCGCCCAGTTTCTTTTCCTGGGGCAGTTGCACCGTGTCGTCCGGCGATATCGGCCGTCCGATCAAATGTTCGAAAATATCGGCGAGCAGGACATAATGGTTGAATTCCTGGGTCAATTGCTCAAGCAAAAAGTGGTAATGATGGCGGTCGATGTCCTTGTCGACGCGCGGGAACTGTTCGACCAGGTTGGCGAGTTCGCGGTGTAGACCGTTGAAGAACCCATCGACCGGATTGAGTTCTTTCCAAAGCTGGGCCCGGAGATAGAAGATATGATCCTCGTCGGTCGCCTTGACATAAAACCGCCGGGCGATTTCCGCCTCGGTTTCCCAGTAAGGATAGGCGGCGTCGATCAGGGACTGCTCGTGACTCGCCATGGCGGCGTTTCCTCCAGGTTCGATTCATCTCCCGAGAGTGTCCTCAAACCGGGCGGCAGCGTCAAACGGCCGGTAAAAATTTGGAGTCTTGAACGCCGTACAGATGTGCGTTGACGATTCCGTCTAAATCGGTTTTGCTGCAACGCAGCATACGGATGCTCGGCAATTGCCGGGCGAGCGACAAAAAGCACATAGGCAATGGAAAAGGCTGCGATGACGAATTCGGATTCTGTGCTGCGCGAAATTCTGGATCTGGCTGGCCGGCCGTTGGCGCCGTCTGATGCGTTGGATCTGATCGAAGCGGCTCCGATTTTGCCGACCAATTTTCTGATTGAGGCAGCGGGCGCAGGCGCGCTGGCGGCCGTCGGGCTTGCAGCGGCGGATTTGTGGGCTCTTCGCGGCGGCGGCCGGCAAGGTGTTTCGGTCGATACTCGGACCGCGGCGGTGGCGCTGCGCAGCGAGCGATATCTGCGGGTCGCTCAGGGGGCTGCGCCGGATTTATGGAGTCCGATCGCGGGATTTTACCGGGCGGGAGACGGCCGATGGATCCAGCTTCATACCAATTTTCCTCATCACCGGGACGGCGTGTTAAAGGTTCTTGGATGCGTCGAAGACCGCGACGCGGTCGCCAAAGCCATTGAGGTTTGGGAAGGAGAAACTTTGGAGACGGCGCTCGCGGAGGCCAATATGTGCGCCCGCATGGTGCGCAGCGCGGACGAATGGGCCGACCATCCGCAAGGCATGGCGGTCGCCGAATTACCCTTGTTGGAGATCATCAAAATTGGCGACGCGCCGCCGGTACCGCTGCGCGTGCCGCACGGGAAGCTCGACCGGCCACTGGCGGGCATACGGGCGCTCGACCTGACGCGCGTCCTGGCGGGGCCGGTTTGCGGGCGACTGCTGGCGGGATTTGGTGCGGACGTGATGCGAATCGCGGGGCCGCATTTACCCTTTGTTGAACCGCTGGTGATCGATACGGGGCTGGGCAAGTTGTCGGCGCATCTCGACTTGCGGCAGGCGGCGAATCGCGACCGGCTCATCGCATTGGCGGGCGAGGCCGATATTTTTGTGCAGGCGTACCGGCCGGGGGCTATCGCAGGCCATGGCTTCACACCGGAAGCGCTGGCCGTGGCTCGGCCCGGCATTGTCTGCGTCGATCTTTGCGCGTTCAGTCACAAAGGGCCCTGGCATGCCAGCCGCGGCTTCGACAGCCTGGTACAGACGGCAAGCGGCATCGCCCATGAAGGCGGCGATGGGAATGCCCCGAAACATCTGCCGGCGCAGGCGTTGGACCATGTGACGGGTTACCTCGCTGCATTTGGCGCGATGATTTCGCTGGCGCGGCGCGCACGGGAAGGCGGCAGCTGGCTGGTCCGTCTGTCGCTGGCGCAGACAGGGCATTGGGTGAAGGGGCTGGGCCGGCTCGACATCGGTATTGACGGCCGCACTTTGCCGGATCCTACAGCGGAGGATGTCGCCGACTTGCTGACCGAGAGCGACTCACCCTTCGGCCGGTTGACCCATGTGGTGCCGCCGATCGGTCTGTCCGAGACGCCGATGAGCTGGACCCGTCCCGCGGTGTCGTTGGGGACGCACGAGCCGGTTTGGCCTGTAAACTGACCTAATACGCGGTCTTGGCGCCGTCCACGGGAAGCGTCGCGCCGGTGATCGAGCGCGCGCCCTCGCTGCACAGGAAGGCCGCCAAGGCGCCGATTTCGCTCGTCTCGACATGGCGTTTGTTCGGTTGCGTTTGATGGAGCCGGCGTCGGGTCGCTTCCTTGACGGTGATCCCCTCGGCCGCCGCGATGTCCTCGCTCTGCTTGATGCTGAGCGGCGTCAGGACCGATCCCGGGCAGATTGCGTTGCAGGTGATCCCAAGTTCGGCCACTTCGAGCGCCGTTACCTTGGTCAAACCGATGAGGCCGTGTTTGGCACTGACATAGGCGGCCTTGTTGATCGAGGCGACCATGCCGTGAATCGATGCGGTATTGACGATGCGGCCCCATTTGCGCGCGGTCATTTGCGGCAGCACGGCTTTGGTGGTGTGGAACGCGGCCGACAGGTTGAGCGCGATAATGTGGTCCCATTTGTCGACCGGGAAGTCGACGATTGGTGACACGAACTGCACGCCTGCGTTATTGCAGAGGATATCGATCTCGCCGAATGCGTCGGTGGCGCGTTCGACAAGCCCGGTGGCCTGCTCCGGTTCGACGAGGTCGGCGTCGAAATACTGCACATCGACATGGTGGGTCTCCGCCAAGCCGGCGCGCAGCCGTTCGATCTCGGCAGCATCACCAAATCCGTTGATGGCAAGCGCGCAGCCCTGTTCCGCGAGTGCCGTGGCGATACCGAGGCCGATACCGCTGGTGGAACCGGTCACCAGCGCCGTGCGGCCATCGAGAACTCGGTTTGGCATATCGTCTCTCCCCGTCTTTGCGCGACTCAAACTTTGATCGTATCAAACGGCAATTCCGGCGGTCTGCCAACCGGCGGGAGTTGTGAAAACCATGCAACTCTCTGCTAACCTGCGGGCAATAGTTGGCACCAAGGGAACAGGGCATGACGGACACCATCAAGGTCGGCGATCTGGTCGCGGAATTTCTCAAGCAAATCGGCGTGACAACCGCCTTCGGCGTGATCTCCGTACACAACATCCCCATTCTCGACGCGATCGGGCGCGGCAACCTGTTGCGCTTCGTAATGGCGCGCGGCGAAGCCGGCGCCGGTCACATGGCCGATGCCTATGCGAGGGCCAGCGGCGAATTGGGCGTTATGTTCACTAGTACGGGCCCCGGGGCGTCGAACGCTTGTGGCGCGCTGGTTGAAGCGCGGTTCGCCGGATCGCCGGTGCTGCATCTGACCGGCCAGACCGCGACAGCGAATATCGACCGGCGGCAGGGGACGGTCCACGACGTCTACGATCAACTCGGTATGTTGGCGTCCGTATCGAAATCGGCCTATCGGATACGATCACCGGAGACCGCGCTCGGAACCCTGGTGCGTGCGGCGACCGACGCCCTGACGCCGCCGATGGGGCCGGTCAGCGTGGAGATTCCGATCGACATTCAACGCGCCGAAATCCCGCGCCCCGCCGCGCTGGACAACCTGACGCTGCCGATCCCGGCGCCGGCGCAGCCCGATTCCGCGGCGGTGGACACCCTGGCGGCGCGCGTGGCGAAAGCGAAACGCCCGCTGCTGTGGAGCGGCAATGGGGCCAAGCGGGCGCATGCGGCG
>CAYYBI010000013.1:0-3643 GCA_964469835.1 uncultured Rhodospirillaceae bacterium | reverse complement strand
CGCAATCCACGGTACACAGCGTTTCCACCTCGATACCCTGCAGATCGACCGGCAGGGTTGCGATACCGACATCGTACTGGGCGCTGGCAATGCCATCTTCCAGGTCGGCGCGCGAGCCGACCCCCACCGAAATCTTCACCTGCTTGTACTGTGCGTTGATCTTGCCGATGGTCCGCGGCAGCAGCCCGTAAGCCAGCGCCGGCATCGACAGGATTCGCAGCGCCCCCGCTTGAAGCATCCGGATATCGCGCGCCGTGGCGTTGATCTGGTCGATACCATCCAGCACTTTTCGGGCAATATCGTAAAAATGCTGGCCTTCCGGGGTAATTTGAAGCCGTCCGTGCCGGCGGTCGAAGATGCTGAGGCCGAGTTCATCCTCGAGCTGGGTGATCAGGCGGCTCACCGCCGATTGGGTCAACCCCATGAGCTCGGCGGCGTGAGTCGTCGTACCGCTCGCCATGACCGCCCGGATCGCCTCCAGCTGGCGTAATTTCATGGGGTATGTCTCCCTGGAACATCCCGGGTTTCCGTGTTCGTGTATTCTTGTATAGCATAACGCCAGCCCGATAATAAATTCGCATTCATAGTGCCCACTTTCTATCTTTGCCGCTGGAGCGTGTCACGATTGATCACGCTCACGATCGATCGCGTGACTCCGCGGCACATTTTCAAACAGGAGCCGATTCACCGGGTTGGCGGATCGCCAAAGGCAATTCCACTGGCCCCAAATCGGGTCTAAGATCAGGCACGAAGCCCGTGCCGGCCAGGACCGACACCAATTCCAGCCGCCGAGGCCAGCGCCACCGAGATAGGGAGTGTATGCAAAATGACCGGTCCAATTGTTGCCGTCGCCGATTCTCCGTTCCCCAGCCTCGATCCCGCCAAGGAAGCGTTGTCCCGCGTAAAGGCGGAGCTGAAAATGGCGTCGGAACCAACGCCCGACGGTATCCTGACGGTCGCACGCGATGCAGACGCCGTGTTGGTGACCTACGCCAAGATTACCGGCGAAATGATCGGCGAGTTTAAGAACTGCAAGTCGATCGGCCGGTTCGGGATCGGCGTCGACAATATCGATATCGCCGCGGCGACCAAGGCCGGCATCGTCGTTACCTATGTACCGGATTACTGTTTCGACGAGGTCTCGGACCACGCCATGGCGTTGCTGCTGGATCTCGCTCGCAAGGTCAGCTTCAGCAACAGCCTGGTCCAGGCCGGGCGCTGGGAGATGCCGGCCGTGGCACCCCTGTATAGGCTTCGCGGACGCACGCTGGGGCTTGTCGGCTTCGGCAACATCCCGCAGATCGTCGCGCCCAAGGCACAGGCATTCGGGCTGAGGGTCGTCGCCTACGACCCCTACGCTCCGAAGGACGTGGCCGCCGGGCTGGACGTCGAACTGATGGATCTCGACGCGCTGCTGGCGGCTTCGGATTACGTTTCGGTGCATGCCCCGATGACGCCGGAGACGGCCGGGCTGATCGGCGCGGATGCGTTCGAAAAGATGAAACCGACGGCGCTACTGATCAACACGGCGCGCGGCCCGCTGGTCGACACCGACGCGTTGGCCGCCGCGCTGGACAATGGCGAGCTCGGCGGCGCCGCGCTGGACGTCGTGCCGGTCGAACCACTGCCGGCGGACTCGCCGCTGCTCGGCCGCGACAATGTTATTATCACGCCCCACACTGCCTTCTATTCGGTGGACGCGCTCGAAGACCTGCAGTCCAAGGCGGCGCAGGACGTGGCGCGCGTGCTGGCCGGCGAAAGACCGGTCTATCCTGTCAATCCCGATGTTCTGAAATAGTCCGATTCGCGACGCGGTGAACGGGCCCCGCCCTGCCAACCCCGGAAGAGGCCCGGCGCCCAGACAACAGGTAATTTCGGAGGAATACATGCCAGTCAGCTCAAGAGTCGTAACACTCGCCGAACAGGGCCCGCCGACGGTAATGCGTGTCGAAAACGTGGAAATTCCGGCCCCCGGGGCCGGCCAGGCGCTGATCCGGCAAACCGCCGCCGGCGTCAACTACATGGACATCTACCAGCGTTCCGGCAGCTATCCCCTGCAATTGCCGAGCGGCATCGGGCTGGAGGCCGCGGGCGTCGTGGAGGCTGTCGGGTCAGGCGTGTCGGGCGTTGCGGTCGGCGCCCGGGTCGCCTATGGCGGCGGTCCGATCGGCGCCTATGCGGAACGCCGCATCGTAACGGCGGAGCGGCTGGTCGGGATACCCGACGGTGTGAGTGACGAGCAGGCCGCCGCCGTCCTGATGAAGGGCATGACGGCGGAATACCTCTTGTGCCGGACCTACCCGGTGAAGGCGGGCGAGAACGCACTGTTCTGGGCCGCCGCCGGCGGCGTCGGGCTGATCGCCGGGCAATGGGGCAAGGCGCTGGGCGCGCGCATGATCGGCATCGCCGGCGGCCCGGAGAAATGCAAATTGGCCGAAGCCAACGGCTACGACGTCTGCATCGACCGCCACAGCGAGGACGTGGTCGCGCGCGTAAAGGAGCTGACCGATGGCAAGGGTGTGCCTGTGGTCTACGACTCGATCGGCGCCGGGACCTTCGAGCAGTCGATGGACTGCCTGGCCCCGCGCGGCTACTTCGTATCCTTTGGAACGACGGGTGGCCCGGTGCCGCCTGTCATGGCCCCCGACCTGCAGCACAAGGGCTCGCTCTATTTCACGCGGCCGACCCTGGCGACCTATGTCGCCGCAAGGGAGGATCTGGAGGCGTCCGCCAACGCGGTCTTCGACATGGTCTCCAAAGGTGCCGTCAAGATCGAAATCGGACAGCGTTATGGGCTCGACGAGGCGGCAAAGGCGCATGAGGATCTCGAGGCGGGCCGCACATCCGGCTCGTCGGTCATCGTACTCTGAGCTGTGGGCAAGGATTCCGGGAGGATTGGCATGGCGGATTCGGTTGGCGTGATCGGCCTTGGAATCATGGGCGGCGCGATGTCCGCCAATCTGGCTGACGGAGGTTTCCGGGTCGCCGGATACGATATCGCCTCCACCGCTTGCGAGCGGCTCGCGGCGAAGGGCGGCGACATCGCGGCCTCTCCGGGAGCCGTTGCACAGCAAACCGGGATCGTAATCACCAGCCTGCCCTCCCCCGGGGCGCTCGACGATGTGGTGAATGGCGAGGACGGGTTGGTCGCCGGCGGCCGCAAGGGGCTGGTCGTCATCGAGACCAGCACCTTGGCGATCGAAGACAAGCAGCGCGCCCACGACACGTTGGCCGCGACCGGCATCACCATGCTCGACTGTCCGCTCAGCGGCACCGGCGCGCAGGCCGTCACCAAGGATCTTCTGGTCTACGCCAGCGGTGAGCGCAGCGCCTTCGAGAAATGCGTTCCGGTCCTCGATGGATTCGCCCGCGGACACCATTACGTCGGGGCCTTCGGCAACGGCAGCAGGATGAAGTATGTGGCCAATCTGCTGGTCGCCATCCATAACGTCGCGTCTGCGGAGGCCATGGTGCTGGGCATGAAGGCCGGCCTCGACCCGCAGGTCATCTACGACGTCATCGCCGACGGCGCGGGCGGGTCGCGCATCTTCCAGCTCCGCGGTCCAATGATGGTTGCAGACAATTACGACGACGCGACCATGCGCATGGAGATCTGGCAGAAGGACATGAAGGTGATCGGCGA
>CAYYBI010000012.1:0-6275 GCA_964469835.1 uncultured Rhodospirillaceae bacterium | reverse complement strand
GATATCCAACCCAACAATCTCGATCTTTCCCATCGCTCTCCTCCTTCAACGGTTGCAGCCAACGCTGCAACTTCAGGGGAGAGCCGTCCACAGCATCAATAAGCGACATTCCTCACTGTCTCTGTATATTTAAGAAATGGTACAACCGCGACATGAGATAGAGGCGTTCGTACGACGCATAGTGGCCGAGATCGAGGCTGCTGAGGAGGCCGGAATGAAAACTCCACAAGACATTGCCGAGCATTTCAACGCCATTGGCCTGACCACCAGGAAGGGCAGAGGCTGGACCTGCGCGACCGTGGCGAAGTTCCTCAGCAGCCCTGGTGCCAAGCGCTATCGTAAAAATGGTAATCCGGAGCCGTCGAAGCGTTCGAAAGGGAATGATCCAACATGACTTTCCACAAACGTATTCTGGAGTGGCAGGCCGAGCACCCAAACATAACCTGGGTCTTCTGGATCGTGGTCTGGACGATAGTCTGCGTGTTGATATTCTGGCCGCGTAAAACGATGTGAGGCAAGACCAAAAAAAACCTTTAATTGATGGCGTATCGTGGGCACCGCAATTTCCGGCAGAGCTACGGCCCTACGCCACGTCCATGGGCGCGGGCTCCCTCGGATCAGTGACGACAATCCCGGCCGGCCGGCCGCCCGGCGTCGTCGCGCCATACCGATCGTAAAACGCCTGCGGCAGCGGCCAACCGCCCGGAACGGCAAGCCACAGGCGCAGCAAATGGCGCTTTCGTTCCGGCTGGGGAAAATCCTCATAGCCGGTGCGCGAATGCATGGTCGTCAGGTTGTTTACAAACTGGATGTCGCCCGGATCGAAGGTGATATCGAGACTGAACTCGGGGCTGGCCGCGAGGTCCCGAAGCATATCGAGCGCGTCCCATTGCGCCTGCGAAAGCCGCGGCAGTTCCGGGAATCGCTGAGCTGATTCGACGAAGCGTCGCACAAAGCAAACGATCAGACGACCCTCGTGACGGCTAAACACCGGTAAAGGATAGTAGGGTTTCCACCCCTCGGGCACCTCGCCACGCCGGTCAAGGTACATTGGCTGCAAAAGCTCGGCGAGCAGGTCAGGTCGGCGCTTCAACATCTCGTTATAGAGCGCGCCCGCGCTGACGACACTACTCAGCCCGCCGGATTTCGACGGCTTGAGGCAGAACAGCCCGATAATCTCCCCGCCGATATCATTGTGATAGGACAACGCCGCGCGCGACCGATGGCCGCGGTTATTCACATCGTCGACGTCGACACCGATGTCCTTCACATGTCCCAGAACATGCCCGTAGGCGTTTTGCGTCACCGCCTCACCGATATGCGCGCCGATGCCCCAATAGGCGATGGCGCATTGTTCGCGCGACCAGCGATCAACAGGAAGCCCGCGCACGACATGAACGCCAGGACCATTTACCACATTCTCGCGAATTCGATCGAGGACGCCGGCAAATACGGGAAGCGGAAAATCGTCCTTGCCAAAATCCGGAACGCAAAGACCACGTGCGGTAATGCGGTCGACGCCGCGCTTCAGTTCGGCAACCTCGTCCGCAGTTACATGGTGAATCCAATCCTCGCGCTTTTCCAGTGCCACGCCGTGCCATACCGAGGGGTTATCGACTGCGGGGGACGGGTCCGGCAACAACTGTACATTGGTCATGAGGGCTCTCCTGCTCCAAACGGCGATCGGGAGATCTCTGTCATTAATTCCAAAACCAATTGCGGAAGCAAACGCTGATCCGCCCTTCGAATACTGAACCACGTTTGCGGGAGCACACCATTTTTGGAGCAAGCCCACATTAGATGAAATATGCAGGACGCATAGTCCGAATGCAGCTTAACGCATTTGGGATGAGCTCGCGCGAATATTGCTACGACGCTGACGTGTCTGATGTCAGACATTAAAAGGGAACCAGCGTTTCTAAGCTTCCTTAAGGCGGGGAAGTGATGGTGCGACAACGCGCGCGAAGAGATCTCGAAGGGTTTGCTGTTCTTGCGAATGAGCCAATGCCACCATCAGAAGCACTCTCGCCTTAATACCGCTCAGGTATCCGGCCGAGATTGCGCCCCGTTCAATCATGCTTCTAAATGATCCATCGTGACCCTTTGCAAAATACGGTGTCCCTCCAAGCATCCGGTGCCCGATGACGACAGGGATGCCCGCATCGAGTGCATCGCACACCGCATGGAAGTATGGGATGTTTACGTTGCCCGCCCCGACGCCTTCGATAACGATGCCGTCTACCTTCTCCTCGATGCAGGCACGGACGAGCAGATCATTTGTTCCTTGGGCCATTGTTATGAGTTGGACGTTTTCTTTCATATGGTCCACGTCAATGTGCAGACGACGCTCCGGCCGAGTGAAGAAGATAAGTCCTTCCTTGGATACGGCCCCAACCGGACCACCGTCACGGGATGCATAAGCATTAACCTGGTTCGCGTGAATTTTTATGGCATCCCGTGCCGAGTGGATTTCCCCGTTGAAACAAACGAGCACGCCTCGATCCCGCGACTCGGGATGGATCGCCGTCATGGCGCTGTAAAGAATGTTCCTGGGCCCATCCGCGTCTCGCTCTACTAAATTTCGCATGGCGCCAGTAAAGACGACCGGCTTCGCCTGATCCAAGGTCAGATCCATAAAATAAGCGGTTTCTTCCATGGTAGCGGTGCCATGGGTAACGACCGCGCCAGCGACGTTGTCCTCCGCGAGAACTTTGCGGAGCCGCTTACCGAGTGCCACGACGGTCGGCGTGTCCATGAGATCGCTTGTAATATTTGAATGCTCGACAGACCTAATTTCCGCAAATTCCGCGATTTCGGGAACGGTGGCCACCAGGTCATCCGCAGATGCGGATGAAACGAGTTTCGCGTTTGCGGCCACATAATTCGATGCGATCGTTCCCCCCGTACCGATCACGTAGACAATTGGTTTCGCCATAGCTCTTTCCTCCGGTTGACAGTCGTACTTCTTTCATCGTCGCAATATCCAAGCCGATAGGGAGGTTCCGTGCGATAGGTCGGTCATTCCTTATTATCACCGCGCTCGCATGAGGTCTCTCGCTATCGACTCTCGTGTTTCAAACCATGGGTGAGCGGCAACCGCTGTGAGCCGCCGGGGCCGTCGTGCAAACCTAAAATCGCAGTTGTGCCAGCGTTGCATAGCGTCCGCCGGGTCCGGTGCACGCCTAGAATGGCCGTCACATTAACGTTGTCGTTATGATAGCCTGTCGGCGTGGTGATCGGCCAACAGACCGCGCGCCAACGCGTTTCTCCTCACGCAAAGAGACCATCATGGACATCCAGCCTGAGTTTCCTTCGGTTCCCGTTCCGCAGTTTGCCGAGGATCATCCGCTGCATCCGGTCCATGGTCCACAAGCTTGGTTAGGGCCCGATTTGGCGCAACATTCCGATGACTGGACTTATACGCTGAGCGCACCGCAAATCGCAGATTTGCGCGAAGCAATCCGGCGGGCGGAAACCATGGGTATCGATGTGGTTGATATCCGTGCAAAAGACTTTCCCTTGCCGTCGTGGGGCGCGATTTTGCAGCGGGTGCGCGAAGATATGTTCGAAGGCCGAGGCTTTGCCGTGTTGCGCGGTTTTCCGGTTGCGGAACTATCGCCGCTACAGCGCTGCCTGGGCTATTTCGGCATTGGGTCGCATTTCGGTCATGCGACCTCGCAGAATGCCAAGGGGCATGCCGTCGGGCATGTCTGCGACATTGGCGTCGACGCACGGGCGGTTACGGGCCGTGGGTACCAATCCAATTTTCGCCTCGCATACCATAGCGATTCGTCCGATGTGGTGGCGCTCCTGTGTATCAACCAGGCACAAACCGGCGGTTTGAGCAGTTTGGTCAGCTCGGTAACCCTCTACAATGAAATGCTCAAGCGCCGGCCGGACCTCGTGCGTGTCCTCATGGAGCCCGTATACCGCGACCGCCGCGAAGAGATTCCGCCAAACCAGGGACCTTGGTATGTGATCCCCGTGTTCAACTCGCAAGATGGCCGAGTATTTACGACCTATGTGCGCAGCACGGTTCGCAAGGCACAGCGATTTCCCGAGGTGCCGCGCATCTCGCCGCAACTCGAGGAGGCGATGGATCTCCTCGACGCTATGGCGAATGACCCTGCCTATCACCTCAACATGGATTTCCAGCCTGGAGACATCCAGTTCGTTTGCAATCACTTCCTGCTGCATTCTCGAACCAGTTTCGAAGATGCCCCAGACCGGAATTTGCGCCGGCACTTATTACGGCTGCATCTGGCCTGTCCGGATGGGCCCGGTCTGCCGCCGGTCTACGAAAACCTGCGTGGTTTCAATGAGCATGGCCGACCGGCAGGCATGTTGCTTTCGGGCATGCGGCTCAATGCTCCGCTAGAGCCGGCGGACGGCGGTCCCGGGGAATTCGCTCAACGCCGAAAGCAAGATTTCCGTCCTGCCTCGGATGAGTGAATTCGGGGGGTGCGGGACTATCAGCAATTGGCTTGCGGTGCAGGCGCCATGACATAATGGCTACAGCGAACCAGTGATGGGAGGAACGCGTTGATGCGTCCTTTGCCGACCACCCCAATCGATTCCCCGGCAGCATGGCGGCCGGATGATTTCAAGGAGGACGATTCTTGGATCGTCCGGTTTGACCCCGAGATGCTCGACGAGTTGGACGCTGCCGTCGCCGCCTGCAAGCAGCGCGGTATCGGCGCGTTCGAGGCGAAAATGGATGATTTCGTCGTGCCCCGCATTGCGACCTGCCTCCGCGAGATAGAGCGGGAACTGGATTCCGGCAGAGGCTTTGTCATGATGCGTGGATTGCCGGTGGAGAAATATTCGGCCGATGAACTTCGCTTGCTCTATTGGGGGTTGGGCATCCATCTAGGCACACCGATCAGCCAAAACGGTCTGGGCGAACTCATTTCGGAAGTAACAGACCGTGGCTACGACTACACGGTTGAGAACGTTCGCGGGTACACGACGCGCGGTGGGCAAAACCCCCATACCGACCATGGGGACGTCGTCGGTTTGTTGTGCGTCCATCCGGCGAAGTCCGGTGGGAAAAGTACGATCGCCAGCAGTATCTCGGTCTTCAATGAAGTTTTGCGGACGCGGCCGGACTATCTGAAGTATTTGGCGACCGAGCTGCACTGGGATTTGCGCGGCGAAGGGCCGACTCGAAATTTGAACGAATTGACCAACAATAAGCTTCCGATGTTCAGCTATTTCGACGGCGTCCTGTCGGTCAAATTTAATGCGAAAACATCGGTTGCCGGAATGGAAAAGGCCGGAATGCCCTTAAGCGAAGAAGCCTTGGCCGCAATCGCCTATGTAAGGGAACTCGCAGGCAGCGACGCATTCAGGTTTGATATGAATTTTCGGCCGGGAGACATTCAACTGTTGTGCAATCACTCGATTCTGCACGCGCGTACCGGCTACGAGGACTGGCCGGAGGAACACCGGCGCCGGCGCTTGTACCGGATATGGGTGAACTTGCCGAACGGGCGGAAGCTTGCGCCCGAATTTGCGGACAGAACAAACATGGGCTACATGGCGGGATTCTACGCCACGGATGACGCGCAATACTGGGCTGGGTCGTCCAAAGATAAAATCGAAGCCCGTGAAATTTAGTGTCCATGCGGGCGCTGCGTTCCGCAATCGCCTTGGGCTAGTCGCGAGGCAGGGGCAAGGCATGGGCGTCGGCTACGGACGACTTGCACTCTTACCGTGGCCTTGTCAGAGCAATTCGAGTTGAGCGTGGCAAGAGTCGTCCGTAGCTTCGGCGGATGAAAAATCCCTTCCGCTGTTTCAACAGTTCATCCGAGATCATCCGCCTGACAGTAATGATGTACATTCGTTATCCACTTTCGCTGCGCCAGGTTGAGGACCTCTTGTTCGAACGTGGCACCGACATCTGCCACGAGACGGTACGGTTTTGGTGGAACCGGTTCGGTCCGATGTTTGCCGCCGAGATTAGAAAGCGGCGCGTTCAACAACAATCGTATTCGCGCTGGCGCTGGCGCTGGCACCTGGACGAGGTGTTCGTGCGGATAAATGGAGATAGACATTATCTATGGCGGGCCGTCGATCACGAGGGCGAGGTGCTTGAAGTCTTCGCCACAAAACGGCGGGATCGCAAGGCGGCGCTGACCTTTATCAAGCGTGCGATGAAACGTTACGGCCGGCCAAAGGTGATTGTGACGGACCGGCTCAAATCATACCGGGCGGCGCTGAATGTGATCGGCAATCCGGCCAAACAAGAATGTGGTCGATGGCTCAACAATTGG
>CAYYBI010000011.1:0-6403 GCA_964469835.1 uncultured Rhodospirillaceae bacterium | reverse complement strand
GCAATTCGTCGAGCAGCGCCCGGCTCTCGTCCGGATCCATGCCGATGATGTGGTCGGTGTGGCCGGGATTCACATAGAGCGCCTTGCGTTCCGTTTCCGGATGGATGCGCACCACGGGATGCGTCACTTCCGGTGTTTGATCCGCCTGATTTTCATTAATTTTGATGCGGTTATCGTCCGTGAATCTCTTGCGGCTGATGATAAAGGCGGCCCGCAGGCCCTCGAGCCGGGCCTTCATCGCATCGGGCAGCGCATCGTACGCCTTGTACATATTGGCGAACAGCGTATCGCCGCCTTGGCCCTCCGGTGGAATTTCCAGGGCATGGAGCATCGATCCCTTGCTCGGGTACGCCGCATAGGACAGGTCCGAATGCCAATACCGGCCCGCATCGGCGAGGCCGATATTGTCGCCGGATTCGGTTTTTTTGTTGGAAATCCGAATAATCTCCGGATGGCCGGGCAATAGGAACTGGTCGAAAACATGAGTGGTGAGCGGCCCGAAGCGGCGGCTGAACGCGATGTGATGTTCCGGTGGCAGGTTCTGATCGCGAAGCACGATCACGCAATGGTCCAGCCAAGCCCGGTGGATTTGCGCGAAGCTGTTGTCGTCCAACGGCTTGGTGAGGTCCGCGCCGATAATCTCCGCACCGGCGGCATCCGAAAGGGGCCGAATTTCCATTCCTATAGTTCTCCCTTGCCGCAAAGTTCCCGCTCTATTTTAGCAGGATATTGGTCACTTCCTTCAACTGCGTCCGGGCGCGCAACAGGTAGAAGCCCTGGACCGCCAAATGGCTCGGGGCGAACAGCCCGTCATTGTCACCGTTGGAGATGATCAAGGGGTCCATCGTCGCGGCGGTGCGCAGACTGTCCATCATTTGCTGCCAAACGTTTTCCACATTCTTTTCCGCGATGACGCCGCCGAGGTCGGCTTCCAGTTCACGCAGAATCATGTAGTAACCATAGAGGCGGCCCTTGGTGGCATAGAAGATGTCATCCGCCTTGGTATCGAACCAGCCCGCATTCGAGCTCACCGCCTGACTGTCCAACGCCGCCGACGCACTGCCGAGGTCGGATCCGACGCGGTCTAGAAAAGCGATCAGATTGTCCGCGCGCCGGTCGAAAACGGCGCTGCCGTCATTCAGCCGCTCGTTGTATTTTTCCAGTGCCTTGCGGGCGCTGGCATACTGCTTTTCGGCGCTGGCGGTTGGCCAGATCGATGTCGAGGGTTCCCAGTGCCAAATGGAGCCGTCATATTTCAGCAGCCCGGACGCCTTATCCAAATCCTCGTCGACCTGGCTGCTGCCGCGGGTTCGGCCGAGTACGTCGGTCATCTCGATGGCGAACCGCGATAAGGCATACATCAAGCCGACCTGAAAGTTGGGCATGTTGTCCAGCATCGAGGAGGGAAACACGAATGGTTTGTTGGCGACCCATTTCGTCTCTTCTGTTTCGCGCTTGATCAAGGCGATCGTCATCGCCACGGCCCGGCTGCCTTTCGCCAATTGCAGTTCCTTCGGCGCGGCATAAGCGACGTCGTCGTTGATCTTGTGTGCGAGCAGCATGCCAATCGGGTAATAGAACAGCAGCAGAAGTATGAAGGCCAGGATTCCGAGGGTGACGCGGCTGCGTGGGCGGTCGGCCGGTTCGGCGGCTGGACCCTGCCGCCGCAGGCTCGGCAGCCTGTCGCGCAGGGATTTCAGCAATTCGTTCATTATGTTACGCCACGGTGGTTGAGCGGGGCTGAAGCAAAGACCCCCGATATATGGGGATTTGCCGCCGGGTTGTGAACCGACAGGTCCCGATCTTTCTACGCGGCGGTGCCGGATCTACTCCGCGGCGGCAATTTCGGCGGATTCCGGCGCCTCGCAGGCTTTGCTAAGCGTCCGCAAATCCCCAATTGTCTCGAATTTCCCCAACATGTCGAAAAGGCGGGCGATCTGATCGGCGGACAGGACACGCGAGACGCAATCCTCGAATTTGACGCGCATTTCGTCCTCGGACATCGGATTGGGGATCCCGCGGCCCATGATGTATTCGGTCTTTTCCGACAGGGTCTCGCCGGTCTTGGTTTCGACGATGACTTCCGAACACCACGGCTTGTCGGTCATCGTCGGGTGCGGACCGGCCTCGCTAATTTTCAGCAGGGCCTGCGCCTCTCTGTCGGCCCAGGCATCGCCTTCGAAATGTTCCAGCAGGACTTTGCCGTGCATCAAGGCGCGCGCAACGCAGTACTGCACGCTGAACTTGGCTTCCAGGGCGCTGCGCACCTCCGGCCGATTGGTGTGCGGCAGGCGCTGCGCGTGGCTGTAAATCTGGACATGGCGGACATTCTCCGGCGTCAGCCCGTGTTTTTGCACCAGATTGAGCATCATGGTGATTGCCATATGGGTGCTGCCGCAGCACGGGAATTGCTTGATGCCGAGGCCTGGGTCGGTGATGTCGAGCGGATCCGCCCAATTCGCGAAAATCTTGTCGGCGTCATAGTTTCCCGGTCCGTTGAAAACCTCGAAAAATCCTTGTTTGTCTTCGAAGGCTTCCGCATTGGCGGAAAATCCGTCCCTGGCGAGTAAAGCGGCGAAGACCCCGTTGCGGGTGCTCTGGCCCACATGCAGCGGCTTGGTCATGGTGCCGAAATTCGCCTTCACCCCCGAGGCGAGCGACACGGCGATGGCGAGTGCCCGCGTGGTCTGCTCCTCGTTGAGCCCGAGCAGCCGGGCGGATGCCGCGACTGTGCCGAAAATCCCCAGCGTTGCCGTCGGGTGCCAGCCCTTTTCATAGTGGACAAAATTCACGCCGCGGGCGATCCGGGTCTCGGCCTCGTAGCCGGCCACATAGGCAGTCAGCGCGTCCCGGCCGCTGGTTCCCAGCATTTCGCCGAGCGCAATGATCGGCGGTACCAGTTCGGCCGACGGGTGGCCGCCCATGGTCGGGCTGACATCGTCGAAATCCAGCGCGTGCGACGCGGTTCCGTTGATCAGCACCGCGTCGAGAATGACGGTTCTGCGCGCGCTGCCGAAAATCAGGCAAGGGCCCTCCTGGTCCGCGATGCCGGGAAGGCCGAGCGGGATCTTCGTTGTCGGCTCGCAGGCGCCGGCGAAGGTGACGCCGACGGTGTCGGTGATCGCCTGTTTTGCCCAGAAAAGCGCCTCGTCCGGAAGATCTTCGTATTTGAAGGCTAGAATGCGCTTGGCTAATTTTTGAGCAATGGACATGTGTAACTCCTCCTTGGACGGGACCAGGCAAATGCGGCATCCGCATTTTAGCCGGTAATGATGGAGGCTGACCAGCCGGGACGGCATCGACCGGCCCGCGGCAAACCGCTACCATGCCCCAAATAGTGCATTTTCTGGCTGCCGTCCTGGGCAGGGGCGCTCCATGAGGAGAGCGATGATGGATCATATGAAGCGCGTGCGTGACGAATTTGCGCGCCAAGCCGAAACCTTTGCGGCGTCGGCGGCGATCACCGACGACCGGCTAACCGAACGGTTCCAGGACGCCATCGGCGCGGCGGGCGCCGGCAAGATCCTTGACGTTGCGTGCGGTCCGGGGATCGTGACGGCTGCGCTGGCGGGGCGGGCGGAACGGGTGACCGCCTTTGACGCGACGCCCGAAATGCTCAAGAAGGCGCGGCAACGATGCGCCGACGCCGGCCTCGACAATGTGCAGTTCGAACAGGGTGACGCCGAGACGATGCCGTTCGAGGACAAGACCTTCGATGGGGTCGTTACCCGGCTGGCCATTCATCATTTTGCGGACCCGGCGCGTGTCTTGGGCGAGATGTTTCGCGTGCTGCGGCCCGGCGGCCTCGCGGTGATCGCCGACGTGGTCGTGTCGGAAGAACCCGAGGAGGCGGCGCTGCAGAACGCCATCGAAATCATCCGCGATCCGTCCCATGTGCGGATGCTGCCGCCTGCCGAACTCGACTCTGTCATTGCCGGAGCGGGGCTTGAGATACTGTCCCGGTCCACATGGGATAAAGCGCGGGAATTCGGGGAGTGGATGGGGATCGTCAATGATCCGCAGCGCGTCGAGCCGCTGCGCACCGTGGCCGGCGCCCTGGCGAATGCCGGGCTTCACGCTGGCATGGGCTTGTCGGTCCAGAACGGTGACATTGTCTTTTTTCATCGATGGCGGCTGATCACTGCGCAAAGGTCTTAATGGCGCCGCTTGCGTAATTCCGCGCCGGCATGATTTATTTGGCGGATAAACCGGCGCTTTTTGGGAGGAATCGATGGCCATTGAGGTGGTGCCGATGCAGGCGGCGCTCGGCGCGGAAATTCGCGGGGTTGATCTCGGTGAGAAACTCCCCGGTGGCGTTGTGGCCGAGATCCGCGCGGCATGGCTGGAACATCTCGTGCTGCTGTTTCGCGGCCAGTCCCTATCCGACGGGCAATTGCTCGATTTCACATCGCAGCTGGGGGCAATCGAGTACCCGCCCAGCCGGCAACTGAACTACTCAAAGGGATCGGGACAAAAGGCCGAAGTGCCGCCCGAAATCAACGTGATTTCGAACGTGAAGGAAAATGGCAAGCCGATCGGCCAGCTCGGCGCGGGTGAGGCGGTCTGGCATACCGATAGCGCCTTCTTTGATGTGCCGCCCGCGGGCAGCGTCCTCCATGCGCTGGAAATTCCACCCACCGGCGGCAATACCAGTTTTCTCAACATGTATGCGGCGCTCGACACGCTGCCCGCCGACTTGCGTGGCCGGATCGACGGGCGCCGCGTGAAGCACGATCAGACCTATACGAGCACCGGCGATAAACGGGACGACTTCGATGAGGTCACCGATGTGCGCGATGCACCCGGCCCATATCATCCGATCATTCGCACCCATCCCGAGACGGGACGGCCGGCGCTGTATTTGGGGCGCCGCCACAACAGCTATATAGAAGGTTGTCCCGTGTCCGAGAGTGAGGAGACCCTCGACGCCATCTGGGCCCACACCACGATGAAGAAATTCGTTTGGGAACATGCATGGCGTGTCGGTGACGTCGTGATTTGGGACAATCGCTGTACCATGCACCGGCGGGATGCGTTCGACGACGGCGCACGGCGCGTTATGCATCGCACCCAGATCAAGGGCGACAAACCGGTCTAGTGAGAAGGATTCTCGTCGAATGACACACGTGCCGTCGCCCAAAATATCCGATGCCGATATTGATGCCTATGCGGAGGACGGGATCGTCTGTTTGCGTGGGTTGTTCGACGCCGAATGGGTGGACCAACTGCGGGGATGTGTCGAGCAATGCATCGCCTCGCCCGGTCCGTTGGCGAAGGACATCACCCGGCAAGGGGAAGGCGTATTCATCAGCGATACGTTCGTCCATGAGCACGTTCCAGGATTTGAACGTTTCATCTGGGAATCGCCGGCGGCAGGGATCGTTGCCCAGGTGTTGGGGTCGGCCAAGGTTAATCTGCTGTTCGATCAGATTCTGGTAAAGGAACCGGGTAGCACGACGCGCACGATGTGGCATCACGACCATACCTATTGGCCGGTGGCGGGCGATCAGGTGTGCACACTGTGGATCGCGCTCGACCCGGTGACGGCGGAGAATGGGTCGGTGGAATATATCCGCGGTTCCCATAAATGGGGACAGCGATTCAAGGCGCAGAGTTTCACCGGCGATGACCGCTATAAGGAAGAACTTCCCGACCTACCGGATATCGACAGCATGCGGGATCAGTTCGACTTCCTGCAATTCGAGATGGCGCCGGGCGACTGCACGATCCATCATGGCCTTCTTGTGCACGGCGCACCTGGAAACGAAACCGGCGGCCGTCGCCGCGCCTATGTCGCGCGATGGTGCGGCGACGATGTTACCTACAATCCAAGGCCGAATATCCAGCAGATGCTGCGTGATCCGGAAATTGCGCCGGGCGGTCCACTGGACTGCGACCTGTTTCCGGTGGTCTGGCCGCGGCCCGCTTAATTCAGGGAAAGGGCTCGATTGCAATGAACGCATCGACGATGCGTGCCGTCATTTGCGATGATTGGTGCGCGTTTGAAGATCTGCGGTTGGGCACCGCGCCGGTGCCCGAGCTGCAGCCGGGCGGGGTGCGCATCGCCATCCGTTACGCCGGGGTCAGTTTCGCGACGACGCTTGTGGTCGCGGGAAAATATCAGCGTCGTCCGCCGCTGCCCTTCGTGCCCGGCACGGAAATCACGGGCGAGGTGATCGAATGCGCACCCGGTGTGATGCGCTGCCAGCCGGGCGACCGGGTGCTCGCACCCGTCGACTGGGGCGGCTATGCGGAACAGGTCGTGGCGAGCGAGCACAATGTTCACAAGCTGCCCGACGGCTTGCCGCTCGACGCGGCGGTGGCGCTCTGCATTTCCTATCCCACCTCTTATGGCGGCTTGATGTGGCGCGGCGGTCTGAAGGCGGGTGAAACCCTGCTGGTG
>CAYYBI010000010.1:0-5837 GCA_964469835.1 uncultured Rhodospirillaceae bacterium | reverse complement strand
CAGCGGTCCGCTGATTTTCAATCTCGGCCATGGGGTGATCAAGGAAACGCCGCCGGATCATGTCGCGGCGTTGATCGACTGTGTCCGGCGGGGACCCGTATGACCGACCGGCTGGCCGTCGTGTTGTTCAACCTCGGTGGTCCCGACGGGCCGGAGGCGGTTCGGCCGTTTCTATTCAACCTGTTCAACGACAAGGCGATTATTGGCGCGCCGCAGCCAATCCGTTGGTTGCTGGCTCGGTTAATATCGACACGGCGCGCGCCGGTTGCGCGGCAGATTTACGCGGAACTTGGCGGCGGCTCGCCGCTGTTGGCGAATACCGAGCAACAGGCCGCGGCACTCGCGACGACGTTGAAGGATCGCAGTATTGCGGGCGAAGTTAGGTGTTTTATTGCGATGCGCTATTGGCACCCATTGACGGAGGAGACCGTCGCAGCGGTTCGAGATTGGGCGCCGGCTCGGATCGTCGTGCTGCCGCTGTATCCGCAATACTCAACCACCACGACGGGGTCGTCGGCCGACCGGTGGCTGGAGTGCGCGGGCCCAGCGGGGGTAACGGCGCCAACGACGGGAATTTGTTGTTACCCGGTTATGGATGGCTTTATCGACGCCTTGGCGCAAGGTGTCCGCGACGCGCTGGATGAGATTTCGTCAGAGCGGCGTCCCCGGGTGTTGTTTACCGCACATGGTCTGCCGGAAAAGGTTATTGCCGCCGGCGATCCCTACCAGGGACAGGTGGAGCGTACGGCGGCGGCAGTGGCCGGCCGAGTCGGCGGCGATGGGTATGATTGGACCGTCTGTTATCAAAGCCGGGTGGGACCGTTGCAGTGGATTACGCCCTTCACCGATGACGTCATCCGGGAAGCCGGCGCCGAGGAGCAACCGGTTGTCGTCGTGCCGATCGCTTTTGTCTCCGAGCATTCGGAAACCTTGGTGGAGTTGGATATCGAATATCGCGCACTAGCGCTTGAGGCGGGCGTTCCGCAATACATCCGGGTGGCCACCGTGGCAACCAGCCCGGCGTTTATTGAGGGGCTTGCGGATTTGGTGGCCGGGGCCACTGCCGTCGAGCCTGGCGGCAGGGTCACATTCTGCAGCGCCGAGGGCAGGCGGGTTTGTCCGGCGGATCGAACCGGGTGCGGATTGGCCGGCATCGATTGATCGACTAGGGAGGGACGGATGGAAGAACCGTATCAGTGGATCAAGGCGCTGCACTTGATCAGCGTGATCGCCTGGATGGCGGGTCTGCTCTACTTGCCGCGGCTGTTCGTCTACCATTGCGACGCGGAGCCGGGGTCGGACAAGTCTGAAACCTTCAAGATTATGGAACGGCGCCTTCTGCGCGCGATCATGAATCCGGCGATGATCGCCACCTGGGTCTTCGGCTTGTTGTTGCTGTATATGAGCGAAGTGTGGACCGAAAACTGGATGATGGTGAAACTCGTCCTCGTCGCGGTGATGACCTTGATGCACCATTCTTTGGCGTTGTGGCGGAAGGATTTCCTGGCCGATCGTAATACCCGGTCGGCGCGTTTTTACCGTTTTGCCAACGAGGTCCCGACCGTCTTGATGGTCGGTATCGTAATTGTGGTGATCGTGCAGCCGTTCTGACCGGAATGATCGCGGCAACGCGGTGGGGATCCGGACGAAATGACCCGGATTCGTGCGGGGTATATGTAAATATATTGTTATTGAAGAAGCAGATTTATTCCTTGTTCGCCGAGCGCAATCCGGTATAGTTCATTGCACGGTCTCCGAATCACGCTGGGCCGTTTCGCTGGATCCCCGGGCGCCTTGTTGGCGGTAGGTTGACCGGCGCTCCACAAATTACAAGTATTCCGAAAAAGATTTCCTCCGTCCGCGTCGACGCGGAAGATTTTTTTCTCCAATTCCCGCCCCATTCCGCACAACCGTCACATAGTGGCCAGCCAATGAAATTTGAAGAAGTTCACCTCCACGAGCTGAAGCAAAAGGCTCCAGCGGAGCTGCTCGGTATCGCCGAGGATCTCGAGATCGAGAATGCCAGCGCCCTTCGCAAACAGGATATGATGTTTGCCATCCTGAAGGAACTGGCCGAACAGGATGTGCCGATTACCGGCGAAGGCGTTCTGGAAGTATTGCAGGACGGCTTCGGCTTCCTGCGATCGCCGGAATCGAACTATCTGCCGGGTCCCGACGATATCTATGTCAGTCCGAGCCAGGTCCGGCGGTTTGGGCTGCGCACCGGTGACACGGTCGAAGGCACGATCCGGGCGCCGAAGGACGGTGAGCGGTATTTCGCGCTGCTGAAGGTCAGCACGGTGAATTTCGATGACCCCGACCATGTACGTCACAGGATCAATTTCGACAATTTGACGCCGCTCTATCCCGAAGAGAAGCTGAACCTCGAAATCGATGATCCGGAGAGCAAGGATTTCACCACACGGGTAATCGAATTGGTGGCGCCGCTCGGCAAGGGACAGCGTGCGTTGATCGTGGCGCAGCCGCGGACCGGTAAGACGATGATCATGCAGAACATCGCGCATGCCATCAGCGCCAACCATCCGGAAGTCTATGTCATCGTGCTGCTGATCGATGAACGGCCCGAGGAAGTCACCGATATGGACCGGTCGGTGAAGGGCGAGGTGGTGAGTTCGACCTTCGACGAACCGGCCTCGCGCCATGTCCAGGTGGCGGAAATGGTTATTCAGAAGGCGAAACGCCTGGTCGAACACAAACGGGACGTGGTGATTTTACTCGATTCGATCACCCGGCTCGCCCGCGCCTACAACACTGTCGTGCCGAGCTCCGGCAAGGTGCTGACCGGCGGTGTGGACGCCAACGCGCTGCAGCGCCCGAAGCGGTTCTTCGGCGCCGCCCGGAACATCGAGGAAGGCGGATCGCTGACCATCATTTCGACCGCGCTGATCGATACGGGCAGCCGTATGGACGAGGTGATCTTCGAGGAATTCAAGGGCACGGGCAATTCCGAGATCGTGCTCGACCGGAAGCTTTCCGACAAACGCACTTTCCCGGCGATCGACATTCAGAAGTCGGGCACCCGCAAGGAAGAGCTGTTGGTCGACAAGGCGACGCTGTCGAAAATGTGGGTGTTGCGGCGTATTCTGCTGCCCATGGGCGTCTCCGACGCGATGGACTTCCTGCTCGACAAGCTGAAGCACTCGAAGAGCAATTCGGACTTCTTCGATTCCATGAATCAATAGGTATATCACCGCTAATTCAATGGGTTAGCGTTCTGTTGCCGTGTCGTTGCGCTGGCGTTGCCGCGCGGCTTTTGGGTCGATCGCGGTGTGTCCTTGGTTATCCACAGCGACAAAATATTCATATGTAGTTATTGGCTACAAGATGTAGTTGCTTCGTGTCAGCGATGCGCCGATCTTGATATCCATATGCGCGTTATCCACAGGCCGACGCGCGACGGGTTGGGTGCGCCGCGACTATCGTGCATTGGCTTCGGCCGAGGGCAGAATTAAAATTCGACCCTCGGCCAATTGCCGAATTAAAAATAACCCTGCCTTAAGACTTAAGAAGGGTGCCGGCGTTAGGGAATGATCACCGTCGATCCGGTGGTGCGGCGGCCCTCCAGAGCCTTGTGCGCCTTGACGATGTCCTTCAGCTTATAAGTCTGGTCGACGCGGATCTTCACGCCATTCTTAACCGCGCGGAACAGGGATTGGGCGCTTTTTACCAGATCCTCGCGGGTCGCGGTGTAGGCCGCCAAAGAGGGCCGGGTAAAGTACAGCGACCCCTTTGCGGCCAGAATGCCTGGGTCGAAAGGCGGCACCGGGCCTGAGGAGTTGCCGAAGGAGACCAGCATGCCGCGGGGCGCGAGACAGTCGAGCGATGCCTCGAAGGTGGAAGCGCCAACCGAATCATAGACCACCGGCACGCCGGCGCCCTTGGTGATTTCCCGAACCCGTTTGGCGAGGTTTTGCCTCTTATAGAGCACCGGGTAGCGGACGCCATGGCGCTTGGCGAGCGCGGCCTTGGCGTCCGATCCGACCGTGCCGATCACATTCACGCCCAGGTGTTTCAGCCATTGGCAGGCGATCAGCCCGACGCCGCCGGCGGCTGCATGGAAGACCACCGTTTCACCCTTGCTGACCCGGTAGGTGCGGCGAATCAGGTATTCGGCGGTCATGCCCTTGAGCATCATCGCCGCCGCCTGCTGGTCGGAAATCCAGCGCGGCAGCTTGACCAGGCGGTCGGCCGCAATGTTGCGGGCTTCCGTATAGGCCCCGGCGATTCCGGCATAGGCGACGCGATCGCCTTCCTTGACCACGGTCACGCCCTTGCCGACCGCTTCGACGATGCCGGCGGCTTCCGTGCCGAGGGTGACGGGCATCGCCATGGGGTAAAGGCCGCTGCGGTGATAGGTGTCGATGAAGTTCAGGCCGATCGCGGTTTGGCGGAGACGGACTTCGCCGGCTTTCGGATTGGCCAGCTTGGTCTCTTCGAGCTTGAGGACTTCCGGCCCGCCGGGTTTATGAATTCTGACTACCTGCGGCATGTGATTTTCCCTGTCTGGTGTTTGTTGAATGATTAGCGGAGAGTCGCGTTGAAGCAATCCATCGTGCGGCTGTCGGCGAGTGCCGCCGCGGCAGCGTCGTAGTTGACGCCGGCATGGCGGGCGAAGGCGTGATCGACGCCCGGATAGCTGTGGAGGCTGATGTTCGGATGGCCACCCAGGCCGTCCTTGATTTTCGCCTGCGCCTCCTTGGGAACGAATCCGTCTTCTTCGGCGATGTGCAGGATCGTCGGGGCCGAAATACCGTCCGCGGCCGCGAGGCGCTCGTCGATGCCGACGCCGTAATAGGAAACGTTGCAATCGGCGTCCGACTCCGCCGCCATGAGATAGGCCAGCAGCCCGCCTAGACAGAATCCCACCGTGCCGGCCTTGCCGGTGCAGCCGTCGACAGTACGAAGATGCGCCAAGGCAACCTTCAGATCTGCAACGCCCTTCTCGACGTCGAAACCCTGGTACAGCTCGAACGCCTTCGCCCATTCTTCGTCGGTTTGGTCGGTAATTTGGATACCGGGTTCCTGTCGCCAGAAGATATCGGGGCACAGCGCGAAATAGCCCTGCGACGCCAGGTGATCGCAATGATCGCGCATGTCCTTGTTGACGCCGAAGATTTCCTGAATGACAAGGACGCCGCCCCCACTGTTGCCCGCGGGGGATGCGAGGTATGCGGAGAAAGCGCCGTCTGGGCACGTGATGGTGATGTCGGGCATGGTCTCTCTTCCCTGTGAATTTGGTCGCGGATTTTGTTCTTGTCGCGCCGTCGTCGGGCGCGGCGGGCCGCAGGATACCGCGCCGTCCAAAGCTTGTCACCGGAAGAACCGTGGATTTGCGCGTGTTTAGGTGTGGTTAGGGAAGGTCAACGAACAAATCCGGTGTCGATCCATGAGGACCTTCATGCGCCAAGAGGCGGCGCTTGGTCGGCAGCCCGTCGCCGCCGGAGAATCCGCCGAGCCGTCCACCCGCTGCGATCACGCGGTGGCACGGCACGATGATCGGGATCGGGTTGCGACCGCAGGCTTGGCCGATGGCGCGCGGCGCGCCGCCCATGCTTTTCGCCAGCTCGCCATAGCTGCGCGTCTCGCCGAACGGAATGGCCAGCATGGCCGCGCGGACCCGCTGTTGGAAGGGCGTGATTGCGGGGACGAAGGGAAGGTCGAATTCGATGAGGCCGTGGTCGAAATACCGGGCGAGCTGATCTGCCGCGCGGGCGAGCAGGGCGGTGGGGGCCGCACCGCCGCTGACAACCGGATCGACCGCTTCGGCTGCATTGCCGGTTCGCAGGTTTTCCGGGAAATGCAGCGCCGCGATCGCC
>CAYYBI010000009.1:0-4208 GCA_964469835.1 uncultured Rhodospirillaceae bacterium | reverse complement strand
AGATGGAGCTCGTCACCGTCCCGCTCCGCGACGGCGGCACGGCCTTCGTCGAGCGCGGCAACCTGACGGTCCCGATCGTCCGCGCCAGGCCCGACAGCAAGATAATCACGATCGACGTGTGGCGCTTCCCGGCGGTCGAGGAGATGAAAGTGCTCTGTCTCGAGCGCGGTCAAGACCGCCTGCAGGCGTTGTGGGCATTCCGGATGGTGTGCCCCGGGATCATGCTCGATACAGGCGGGATGGGTAAATAAAAGCGTCGGCATCGGATTTTGTCCTTAATCGGGCCCGCCGCTGGGCGCTCATGGCAGTAATGCCCAGTAGGCCGGACTTGTCCAGGTGGTGTTGTTTGTGCGGGCCGGTATTCGGGCGGCCGCCGCACCTGCAAATAAACCTTGAAAATATATGCAAAAATGACACTTAATCCATAGGGCGTAGGGTATAATTAAATTAATGCGGGTGTTTTGGCCGTTAGGCGGGGGACGGGCTGAAAACTCCCGTTTATCAATTGCTTAGAATGTTCTGTCTGTAGTGGGATAATGACTTACAGAGTTTCAAATTTCGCGCTGGTTTCAGTCTTTGCGGCGGCAATTTCGCTCATCGCGCCGGCTGCGGAGGCCCAGAAAGCCTCAAAGGACGCCCAGCCGCCGATGCGGATTGTCGTGGACCGCGTTGTCAAGGCGCCGGTCTCGCAAACAATTCCAGTCATCGGCCGCTTCGTAGCCCAGCAGCATGGCGACGTCGCAGCCATAGTGCGTGGACCGGTCGGCGAAGTCCTCATCAAAGTAGGCGACCGGGTTGCAAAGGGACAGATCCTGGCGCGCTTGGTGAATGAACGCCTGCGGGCGACACGCGATCTTCGCGCCGCCGAGCTTGGTGAAAAGCGTGCTGCCTATCGATCGGCGGAAGCGCAACTGCAGCTGGCGCAGGGCGAGTTGGCGCGGCTTGAAAAATTGCGGAAGTCAGCGGCCTATTCGAAGGCGCGCCGGAACGACAAGCTGAGTGAAGTCAACAAATACGAAAGCGAAATGGCCGAGGCGGAGGCCGCCGTCGGCCAGGCGCAAGCGAGATTGCGGCTGTCGGAGATCGATTTGTACAATACCGAAATCCGCTCGCCCTACGATGCGATTGTCGCGGCGCGCCATGTGACGGAAGGAAATTTCGTCGATGTGGGCGACAAAATCGCCACGCTGATCAACGACCAGGTCTTGGAGATCGAGGCGGATGTGCCGGCCGATCGGTTGGGCGGTTTACAGGTTGGGCGCACCGTTCGGGTGATGCTCGACAATGGGAGCGTTCATGACGCCACGACACGGGCACTGATCCCGACCGAAAGTTCGATGACCCGGACACGACCGGTTCGTTTTGTCCCGCTGATAAACGGGTCCGCTCCGACAACCGGTCTTGCCGCGGATCAGAGCGTCACGGTTCTGGTGCCGGTGTCCGCACCGGAAGATCTGGTCACCTTGCACAAGGATGCGGTGATCGCGCGAGCCGGGGTCAATTTCGTCTTCGTGGTGACCGGAGGCGCGGTGGAAAAGCGGATCGTTCGGTTGGGCCGGGCGGCGGGTAACCGGTTCGAAGTCTTGAAGGGTCTGAAGCCAGGGGACATCGTCGCCATCCGGGGCAACGAAAAGCTGCGGCCCGGTCAAACTGTCGACTATGATGGGATGAAGTCGCCTAAATCCGGCCAGCCGATGTCACGGACGCCGGGTAAGGCGAAGTCCGGATAGGGACGCAGGATAGCCGATGGATTTGATACGGCTTTCAATTGCCAAACCCGCCGCGGTGGTCGCCGCGGTGATCATGGCGGTATTGTTCGGTTTGGTCGCGCTGAACACCATACCGATTCAGATGTCGCCCGACGTCTCGCGGCCGGTCATCCGCATCACGACCAATTGGCTCGGCGCCGCGCCGGCGGAAGTCGAACGCGAAATTACGATCCGCCAGGAAGACGCCTTAAAGGGGTTGATCGGCCTGGAGAGCATGACCGCCCGGTCGCGGTTGAGCCGGAGCCAGATCGATCTCGAATTCGCCATCGGCACCGATATGGACAAGGCGCTCCTACTGGTCTCCAACCGGCTGGACGGTGTGACCGACTATCCGGACGAGGCGAAGGAGCCGCGGCTTAAGGTCGCCGGACCGGAAGACAACCGGATCGCGTGGTTCCATCTCATGCGGCTTCCCGGTAACGACCGGGAAATAGATTTCTATGGCGATTTTGTCGTTGATGTCATTCAGGAACGGCTCGAACGGGTGCCCGGCGTGGCGACCGTCAATGTCTATGGCGGCTCCGAAAGCGAGATGCAGATCGTCGTCGATCCCGCCAAGCTGGCCCGCTATCATCTGACGGTTCCGGACGTGCTGCGCCGCCTGCGCGCCGCGAATGTGTCCGGCACCGCCGGCGCGGTCGAGGAAGGAAAACGGCGTTACGCCGTGCGGACCGAGGGCGAATTGCTGACGCCCGAAGCCGTCCGGGCGGTGGTGCTGAGGACCGAGCAGAATCCCGGATCGGGCCGGGTTGGCCGGGTCACCGTCGGTGATATCGCCGAGGTGCAGTTCGGCTACAAGAAAGCCGTTGCGAAAATCCGGACAAACGCCCAGCCGGTGATCGCGGTAAACGCGACACGGGAAGTCGGCGCCAATGTCATCGAGACGATGAACGGCATTTACAAAGCCGTCGACGAACTCAATGCGGGGCCGGTCAAGGAGCAGGGGCTGGTTTTCCGGCAGCTCTACGACGAGACCAAATACATAAATTCGGCAATCGACCTTGTCGTGCAGAACATTTGGATCGGCGGTGTTTTTGCCATCATCATTCTGCTGCTGTTCCTGCGATCCGGCCGGGCGACCTTGGTGGTCGCCCTGTCAATTCCGGTTTCCGTCGTTGCCGCCTTTGTCGCAATGGCATTGCTTGGCCGGTCGCTCAACGTGGTGTCGCTCGCGGGCATCGCCTTTGCGGTCGGCATGGTGGTCGACGCGGCGATTGTCGTGCTCGAAAACATCTACCGGCTGCGGCAATTAGGCAGGCCGCCATCCGTGGCGGCGTTGCTGGGAGCGCAGCAAGTCTGGGGCGCGATCCTGGTGTCGTCCCTGACGACGGTGCTGGTGTTCGTGCCGCTCCTTGTCATGGATTTGGAAGTCGGCCAGCTGTTCCGCGACATCGCGGTGGCGATTTCCGTATCGGTGACCCTGTCGCTGATCGTTTCGGTGACGGTGATCCCGGCGCTGGCGAACCGGCTGCTGGTCAAGGATGTTGCCAGCATCGAAAACAAGATGCGGATCCCGGTTTTCGATGCCTTCGCCGAGAAATTTGTCGCCGCCGTCACCGCCCTCATGCGGCTGGCGGTAGGCAAACCGGCCTTTGCGCTGGCGCTGGCGCTGGGCATTACCGGCGCGTCTGCGGCGCTGACCTGGTTCCTCAAACCGCCGCTGGAATATCTGCCGGAAGGCAACCGGAACCTGATCATCGGCGTCGTGTTTCCGCCGCCGGGCTACAATCTGAAGACCATGAGCGACATCGCCGAGAAAATCGAGACCATGGTCAAGCCGCATATTGCGGAATTGAGCGGCCCTGTCTCGAAACCGGGCGATCCGCCGAAGATGAAGTATTTCGTCTACGTCGCGTTGCGGCAGCGCATGTTCCTGGTCGCCCGCGCGGAAAACCCGAGCGAGGTGAGGGACCTGATCCCGCTCATTCGCAAGGCGGGCAATCTCGAACCCGGAACATTCGTATTTCCGTATCAAAAATCCATATTCGGCCGTGGTATCTCGGGCAATCGGTCCATCGATCTTCATATCAAGGGGTTGAACCTGGACCAGATCGTCGAGGTGGCGAACCGTGCGAACAACCGCGTCCTGAAACTATTTCCCCGTAGCGAAGGCGGGAAGGTTCGGCCGCGGCCGGGCTTGGAGCTTGGAGAACCGGAAGTTCGAATAATCCCCAACCGCGTGCGGCTCGCCGACAATGGCCTAACGGCGACCGATTTGATGCGGACGGTCGATGTCTTCAATGACGGAACGCGCGTGGCGGAGATCAATGTCGGCGGCAAGCAGATGGACCTTACCCTGAAAGGCGTCGAGTCCAACGTCACCGCGACACAAGGGATCAATAACCTGCCGGTGGTCCAGCCGACTATCATGGCGGCAGTACCGCGAATTTTCGAGAAGGTGCACGCTGGTGTCGTTGGTAGAACGGAGGAAGCGGGAGG
>CAYYBI010000008.1:0-5609 GCA_964469835.1 uncultured Rhodospirillaceae bacterium | reverse complement strand
GGTTTGCCGTTGCGGCTGAGGACCCGGAAGGAATGGCCATGCAGATGCATCGGATGGTCCCATGCGGTCTCGTTGCGCAGGGTCAAAATCTGGCTTCTGCCGTGCTGTAGCGTCAGGATCGGTTCGATTTGGCGCATATCCTCGGGCATGGCGACGCCGTTGAGCGCCCAGAAAAGACCGCGGCCGCCGCGTGCGTGCATCCCCATCGGGCCGCCGCCCATTCGTCCGCCCATCATCCCCCCCATAGCACCACCTTCGAGGACGACTTCATGCCGGGCCGCCTCCGCGAGCTTCGGTTCTGGCAGAGGATTTGCCGGCAGGGCGATCGGCGTGTCGGGCGGCGCGCTGCGTATCGGTTTGCGCGATCCATACGCGATGTTGATCAGCCGATAGCCGCGCCCGCGATAGTATCTATCGGATACGCTAAAGCGTGATCCGGAAGGTTGGGTCATGTCGAGAATGATGTCGGCGCGCTGTGCCGGGGCGAGGATCACGGTGCCGTCCTCGGGTGTATGGGGTGCTACGGGTTGACCGTCCAGCGCGATAATCGTTGGCGCATGCCCATCGAAATGCAAGGCGAAGAACCGCGCGTTGGCGACATTGACCAAGCGTAGCCGGATACGCTCGCCGCTGCGCACGGAAAATTGGTCGGGCAGGCGGCCATTGATCGTTACCGTGTTGCCGATCCTGCCATTGTGGCTCAGGTCATGCGGATTTCCGAACCCGCCCGCGATCGCGGCGGATTTGTCGAGCAGCCAATCGTCCAGTACCCAAACAAGGTCGCGGTCGACCGCAACCGGATTTCGTTCCTCGACGACAAGTGGGCCGGCGAGACCGCGCGCGACCTGTTCGCTGCTGTTCAAATGCGGGTGATACCAGAAGGTGCCCGCGTCCGGCAGTTTGAAGTCATAGAGGAAGCTGCCCTTCGGCTCGATCGGGGCTTGTGTGACAAACGGCACGCCGTCCATCGCGTTCGGCATGCGGACACCGTGGAAATGCACGGTCGTCGGCTGCACGAGACGATTGTGCACACGGACGCGCAGCCGATCGCCTTGCTTCTTACGAATGAGCGGCCCTGGCACCGCGCCGTTATAGGTCCATGCCATCGTATCGGGGTAATCGCCGCCGACGATATTGGTCTTCGCAGGAGCGGCATTCAATTCGAGTACCGCGGACTCCTCATTCGCCGCCGCCGATGGACCGACGGCGAATACTGCCCCGGCGGCAACTCCGGTCGCAATGAAATCGCGTCTCTGGAGTCGTTCGGTCATTTAAGTAGCCCATTTGGCGCGCTGCCGATCGTGCGCTGTGTCACCGGCGTCCTGTCTTTAAATAGGGATTCCAGTAACAGTAAGGTCAAGATCCGAGGGTGAATTTCTATATGGGCGGCGGAAACCCTCTCGCTGAAAGCCGCACAAATGGTTCGCGAGGCTATTCGGCGAGAGGGGTGGCTTCCGATTCCCGCCGCCGCGATCGCGACCGGCAGAGCACGGCAGTTTTCACCTTGAAGTGTTCGGCGCACTTTCCCGACAACACCGAATATATCCATCTAACGCCCTGGAGCACCGACGTTCAAATACAATGAAGGAGGGGTCTTAGACGCTTGGAGTACGCCGTGTTGGCGGATTTCGGCGATTTTGTGCAATCGAGGTCGGCCTGTGGCAAATTCTCGGCAATTCTTTCCGGAATGAGCAGAGCCCCCCGCCAAACGGCGGAGGGCTCACCCAACAGGGAAGTTTTGGCCGGAATGTTCGCCGGTTAGGTTACTTCCGCGGCTTGGTCGATTGACGCAGGCACTGCGCCTTCAGCTTCATGTCCTTGATCTTTTCGCATTTGTTGGGGGCCTTGCTGTCCGCGGCCATGGCGGGGCTCGCAATCGGACCGGCGACAAAGGCAGAGAGGATGAGGACCGGAAGAATTCGCCGAATCATTAGTAACTCCTTTGGTTTCGAGTGGTTTCGGGGAGGATGCAAGTCAAGCGGTGCGCGGCTTAAAGATCCGAGCAGTGGGAGTTCCGCTTGCCTTGCGGGGAGGGTGATCCGGTTCCCCGCCTTTCCGGAGCCCTGACACGGGTTTTGAGACTGGCGAGTTGGGCCCGCTGCAGCTCTTCTTTTGTAAGATCGATACGAATGACTTTGACTTGAGCGCCCTCGACGGAAACGACTTCCGCGCGATGCGGCGCGACCAAAACCGGGCCGCCGTCCATTTCCGGCGTGTCGCGTATCGCGACGAGGACCTTTTTGACCTGACCAGCGTCGTCGACGACCAGATCGTCGACTTGACCGATGTTGTCGCCGCCGAGCGTCAGCACATGACTGCCCACGATGCGGTGGGATGAATAATACCGTTCGGTCTGGTTCGTCCACATCGCCTGGTGCGGACCGGACCGGGTAAACAAGTGGTCCCGGTTGTTGGTGGCGCGCAAATCGAAGGCTCTTGAACGGGTCTCTTCAAATTGATTTGGCGATGCGTTGGGGGCGGGGATCCAGAGTGCTGCGAGGCCGGCACCGAGTATAAAGACCCATGCCGCCGAGCGGTATCCGGATTGGCGAAGTTCGCGTCGGGATAATGTCATCGCTAGATACCTCGATCTCTTTTTGTGCGCCGTACGCCCTTTTTGCAGCGCGTTGCGTGTCAGTGTGATTGACGTTCCTGATGACATAGACGGTCCGTGAACAGGATTATTCCCGGCCGTTTTGGCAACTGATTCCGGAACCGCGGAATTCCGCGCTTGTGACGCAGTTCGGCAAACAATTTCCCTTGAATTGCCGCAATTCAGTCTGAATTCGACGGCCTTCGGGGAATAAAACCGGTTCAATTAAGTCTGTATAGGCATGGATCATGCGTCGCAGGACCGTTCGCTATGAACGTGACAAGAATCAGCACCGCGAAGAACCGGCATGCCGGCTTACGCGGTTGCGTGGACGCATGGTCGGGAGGGGGCACGGCGACGGATTTCAATCGGGAAATCGTCGACAACGATTGGGCAGGCCCGTTTTGCGACGATGTCGCGGATCGGGTTTTGTTTCAATGGGGCCGTTTATTCGAGGTCTCGGCAAGAGCGGTGGCGCGCCTGCGTCATCACCGAATTTTCAAAACGCTCACGCCGAACCTGGAGGAAACAACTGTGCCCGAACCCGGCCCCGCGCTCTCTCACTACATTCTTTCACTGCGACGCTACGCCATGGCGCTTGTCGGCAATCGTGAGGACGCGGACGATCTTGTTCAAGAATGCCTTGCCCGTGCCTTGGCGCGGACCGTCGCCTGGAATCAGGTTCGGAACGTACGGGCGTATCTGTTTACGATCCTGCACAACCTTTATGTAGATCGCGCCGTCAGCCGCAAGAACGCGGGTATCGTGGTGCCGATCGAAACCGCCG
Organism: uncultured Rhodospirillaceae bacterium; assembly: GCA_964469835.1. Lineage (GTDB taxonomy): Bacteria > Pseudomonadota > Alphaproteobacteria > UBA8366 > UBA8366 > JAOTYV01. The sequence goes on along the minus strand of CAYYBI010000008.1, from coordinate 2,229 downwards.
AAGCGCAACTCAGCACGCCAGCCTGTCAGGAACAGGGCCTTCGTCTGCGAGATTTGGAGCGCGCGCTCCGTCTGCTGCCGGAAGAGTTTCGCCAGGTTGTCCTGCTTGTCGGCATGGAGGGAATGAGCTACCGGGATACGGCCACGGCGCTTGGTGTGCCGGTCGGCACGGTTATGTCCCGGCTTTCGCGCGGACGAGAAACCCTGCGCGACTTGATGACGAGCGATGCGCAACAAAAGCTGCGGATGGTCAAATGAGTGATATTGTGAAATCTGTGGGACGGCCCGTATCAGAAGGCGACTTGCATGCCTATGTGGACGGGCAGCTCGATCCGGCGCGCCGTGCGAGGGTCGAAGCATATCTTGCGGCGCATCCCGATGACGTGGCGCGGTTGCATGAATATGAATCGCAGAATTTTGGGTTACATGTCCTCTTCGGGGGGACGGAGATGTATCCGGACCTGGAAATCGATCGTCTGAGCGGACAGTTTGCACAGGCGATGCGGCAACAAGGTCTCTTGCTCGAAATGAAACGCATGGCGGCTGGACTGCTTCTACTCGTTGGTGTGCTGGGCGTTGGCTGGTTGGCGCACGACAACTATACGCGGTCCGATGATCCGTTCCTTGCCTTCACGCGGCAGGCGGTCGGGGCTCACACGTTGTTCGCCGGCCGGAATTCGGCGCATCATGTGGTCACGGACACCGATGAATCGACCGTGGTTTCCTGGTTGTCGCAGCGTCTAACCGGCGTTCCCGTTCGCGCGCCGGATCTGAACCGGCTCGGATTCAGCCTCGCCATGGAGCGGATATTGCCGTCGGCCAACGGCCCTGCGGCACAATTGTTGTACGAGCATGAGGAAACGGATGCGCCCGTTACCCTGTTTATCGGTAAGAACGGCGATGCGGGACAAGCGGCGTTTACGTTTGTCCAGAACGAAGACGTGTCGATTTTCTACTGGCAGAATGGATCTTTTGCCTACAGCTTGGCGGGTCGCATCGAACGGAAAAAGCTGTTGGCCTTGGCCGAAGCTGTCAGTGAACAATTGAACGCGCCGCCGCCGCTTCCGAAACGATATGTCCGTCGTCCGTCACCTGCCCAGACCGTGGGGGCGGTTGTTCCGTCGCCGGACAAGCCGGTGACCACGGCGACCGTCGCCACGCCGGCGCTTGCACCCGCCATCCCTGAAACGGGACCGGTGCGGCCGACAGCGGAAGAGGCGATGCCGGTCGCTGCGCCGACCGCAGCCGACCAGCCCAAAGAGCCCGCTTCTGAGGCGCAGCCAAGCGTAATCGAAAAACCGGCTTTGCCGCCCGCGGTGGAAGTTGAGAAGCCTAAGAATACATGAGCCGGTCCGTTAAAAACGGACCGTCGGTGGCCGGTTGGTCGGATCCAACGCATGTACCGTCGAGGCATCGGCCTCATTGAACAGGCGGTACATTCCGCGCCCGGCGGCCTTGGCCTGATAAAGTGCCTGGTCGGCGCAATTCATCAGCATCATCGGTTGCCGGCCGTCGGCGGGAAAGATCGATAAGCCGATACTCGCGGAGACTTGCATAGGAACTCCGTGATTATCGAAAATCTCCTCGAACGTGCGGGTCAATTTCGCCCCAATTTTTGCTGCGCCCGCCGCCGATGTCAAATGGGGTGCGATAATCGCGAATTCGTCGCCGCCGATCCTGGCGACGAAATCGGTTTCCCGCACCAAATTTTTTAACCGTTTGCCCACGGCACGCAATATTTCATCACCGACCGTGTGGCCGTGTCGCTCGTTGAGGTGCTTGAAATTGTCGAGATTTATCAGCGCGAGCACGAGCAGCCGCCCGGTACGGTTCGATTGCGCGATCGCGCTGCAAATTTCCTTTTCAAACAAGGTCCGGTTTGGCAAGCGCGTCAGGCCATCGTAGTGGCCAAGATCTCGCAGTTTTGTCATGTATGTCTGGCGGGCGATCGCATGCCTGAACGCATATTCCAAACTGTCGCCATCCAATTGTTCTTCGGTGATGCATTCGGCCGCGCCAGTGCCCAGTACGCGCAAGATCAGGTCGCGATCGTATTCGGGGATTACGAAGATGACCGCCGCCGTCGAATTGTGATTGGAAACCATATCCAATAAGACGGTTTCGCCGTCTCCGTCGGGCAATCGATGGAAGAGGAGAACGCAGTCGAAGGTGCCGCCGCGGAATGCTTCCAAGGCGGCCTTCTGGCTGTCGACCTCGACGATGGCGCTTG
>CAYYBI010000007.1:0-3317 GCA_964469835.1 uncultured Rhodospirillaceae bacterium | reverse complement strand
TGGCTGGTTCCCGTCTTCGGCATTGGCGCGCTGACTTTCCTCGTTCCCGGCCATCTCGACAGTTCGAGAGCGATCGATACGGCATTCCTCGGATCAATGGGGCTAATCGGCCTGATCGTCCTGTTCGCAAGCCGCGATATCGCAACATTTCTGCTCGACGCGGGGCTGTTGTTCGAGGAATTTTTTCATAGTGCCGCTCGGCTGATTGTACCGGCCTTTGCTTTCTGCACGTTCTATTCGCTGCTCGTCATCGTTTTCGGGTGCCTCTATCGCATTCTCGACCGATTCGCCGAGGCGCCGCTATTCTTGATCAGCAATGTTCCGGCGCGAATCGACTTCTCCGACGCGCTGTATTTTTCGATCGTCACCCTGAGCACGGTCGGGTACGGCGACGTCATTCCTCGCGGCGATTCGATCCGAGTTATCGTGGCGATGCAAATCGTCTGCGGCGTGCTTCTTCTGCTGTTTGGGTTTTCGGAGATTATCTCCTATACCCGACGGCGTACCACGGGGGTGAAGTCGTGACCGGCCATGTTCGATAAGATCCTGATCGCCAATCGGGGCGAAATCGCCTGTCGCGTCATGCGCACTGCGAAGCGTCTCGGTATCGCCACCGTAGCGGTCTATTCCGAGGCGGATGCCGGGGCAGCCCATGTCGAGATGGCGGACGAAGCGGTCTGTATCGGTGCTGCGCCTGCCAGCGAAAGTTATCTGGTGATTGACGCGATTGTTGACGCCGCGTGGAAGACCGGGGCGCTGGCGGTTCATCCGGGCTATGGGTTTTTGTCCGAAAATGCGGATTTTGCCGAGGCGTGCGCCCGCTCGGACATCACCTTTATCGGTCCGTCGCCGGAAACGATCAGGCTTATGGGCTCAAAGCTCGAAGCGAAACGACTGGTGGAAAAGGCCGGCGTGCCCGTCGTGCCGGGTTATCACGCCGTCGACCCGTCGGAACAGGATTTGCGGGAGGCCGCGGAATTGATCGGCCTGCCGCTGCTCATCAAGGCGTCGGCCGGCGGCGGGGGGCGCGGCATGCGTTTGGTGCGCGAGGCGGGTGATTTCGATGAGGCCCTGGCGGGCGCCCGGCGCGAGGCATTGGCGGCGTTCGGCGACGATCAAATTCTGCTGGAGTATTTCATCGGTCAATCCAGGCATATCGAGGTGCAGGTTTTCGGTGATTCGGCTGGGCAGGTAATTCACCTCTTCGAACGCGATTGTTCGGTTCAGCGCCGCCATCAGAAAATTTTGGAAGAATCGCCAGCATCCGGATTGAGCTCGAAAGTCCGAGAGGCGATGGCCGAGGCCGCGGTACAGGCGGCACTTGCGGTCGACTATGTCGGGGCCGGAACCGTCGAGTTCATCATGGACCTAAGCCGTGCCGACGATATCGGTAATTTCTACTTCCTAGAAATGAATACCAGGTTGCAGGTCGAACACCCGGTGACCGAGATGGTCTCGGGGATCGACCTGGTGGAGTGGCAACTACGGATCGCCGCCGGTGCCCGGCTACCGATCGATCAATCGGCGGTCAAGCGCCATGGCCATGCGATCGAGGCCCGGATCTATGCCGAAGATCCACGACAGGACTACCTGCCGTCAGTGGGGACGCTGACCCATTTGCGGTTTCCGGACGAGACGCCGTCGCTGCGAATCGATTCGGGCGTTCGCGAGGGGGATGCGGTCTCGCCATATTACGATCCGATGATCGCCAAGATTATTGCCTGGGGAACGCAACGGGAGGACGCGCTGCGGCGTTTGCGCCGGGCCCTCGACCAGATAGAGGTGGTGGGTGTCACGACAAATCGCGACTTGCTCGCGGCGATTACGGTGCATTTCGACTATGCCGCGGGGGCCTTCGACACCACATTCCTCGATGAACATCGCGATGAGTTGGTGACCGAAGCCAAGGCCCCGCTTGTCGAATCGGTTGTTCTTGCGGCGATTGCCGAACTCGACCGTCTTTCGAAAGCCGGTCAAATGACCGGCGCGCCGCAGGACGATCCTTACTCGCCCTGGCACCGGCGCGACGGATGGCGTCTGTTCGGCCGGGGTTCTTGCCGGCTCCAGTTCACCGATCAAGACGAAGAGATCGTTGTGCGGGCGACGATCGGGGAGGAGGGATACCAGCTCGATTGGCCGGGCGGGGCGGAGCGAGTGACGGGAGCGACCGTTAGGGACGGCGTTGTCGGCGTGGAGGTCAAAGGGCGCCGTATTGTCGGCCGGGTCGTTCGGTCGGCGCAGGAACGGCACGTCATTATCGGTGGGTTGATTCGCCGGTTTATTGTCGGCAATTCGGACGTTGGTCACGCGGCCGCGGAAGCGGGCGGCGGCAAGCTGTCCGCACCGCTGCCGGCCACGGTGGTCAAGGTGCATGCGGTGTTGGGTCAAAAGGTATCGCGCGGTGAGGCGCTGATGGTGCTGGAAGCGATGAAGATGGAGCATGTGGTGGTCGCGCCAGGGGACGGAATTATCGCCGCCATTCATTATGCCTCCGGCGAACAGGTACTCGAGGGCGCGGAATTGATCGCCTTCGAGACCGAGTAGACAGGCGCGGCCATGGCGCTTCATTTGATGAAGTTGTCGGTCGGCATTCGCGATATCGACCATCTGGCGGAAGTCCAGGCGCTGCGGCGGCGCCGATCGGAGGCGGCCGGTGATCCGATTACTCTGTCGCACCGGACACGGAATACCCCCCGCCGGGCTTCGGAATTGCTGCAGGGCGGGTCGATCTACTGGGTCATTCGCGGACGCATTCGCGTGCGTCAGCGGCTGCTTGGTTTCGAGGGGGAGGTGGACGAGGAAGGCCGGAAATACTGCCGTTTCGTGCTCGATCCCTCGCTGGTGGCGACCGAGCCGTGGCCGCATCGCGCCTTCCAGGGGTGGCGTTATCTCGATTCCAAGGACGCGCCGCCGGATTGGCCGCGTGGCAAGGTCGACGACGATATGCCGGCGGAAATGATCGCGGACCTGCGCGAGCTAGGGCTCATCTGACGCTGTTGGGTCGGTTCAGGCATTTTTTTTCGACAGGCGTCATTTGAGGCGTTGCACCGCTGATAGGGGATCGCTATATTTGAATGCTGTGACCGCTCACCCGAGACTGACTTTGGGTCGGGGGGCGATCCCCAGAAATGAAGTGAGGACGGGTACAGCCTGTTTTAGGCGGTGTTCCGGTCCGCGTTTTTTGACATTGTTGATATTTAGGAAGGGATGCGTGGGCGGCGTGTTTGCGTTTTTGGCGTGAATACGGTGTTTATGTATCTCTTTTCAGCTTCGTTTTTTATGCGAGCCTGAGAAGTTTTAGATGATGGCGTGTTTAT
>CAYYBI010000006.1:0-2674 GCA_964469835.1 uncultured Rhodospirillaceae bacterium | reverse complement strand
TTCCTGACCGCCGACGAGGCGATGGCGAAGCGGATGTTCGACTGGGGCTATAATTTCGTCGCCGTCGGCAGCGACCTCGGCGTCCTGACCGGCGCCACGACGGCACTGTACGAACGGTTCAGGGAACACACGGCAAAACTCAAATGAAACCGCAAATTCTCGTCGTATCCCCGATGCCGCCGCGTGTGATCGAAGCACTCAAGGACGATTTCGATCTGCATGACTATTACCGGGCGGAAGACCGGCCGGCGCTGCTCGCCAAGGTCGGCGGCCAAGTGCGCGGCTACCTCTCGCAAGGGGCGGTCGGCGGTGCCGACGGGGCGCTGATGGACGCCACGCCAAATCTCGAAATCATCGCCAACTGGGCGGTCGGCTATGACACGATCGACGACCAGGCGGCGCGTGAGCGCGGTGTCATCCTGACCAATACGCCGGACGTCCTCACCGAATGCTGCGCCGACCTCGGCATCGCGTTGATGCTCGCCGTGGCGCGTCGGGTCGCTGAGGGCGACCGCTATGTCCGCGCCGGCCGATGGCCGAAAAAGGGCCGCTTCGAGCTGGGCGTCAAGGTGAGCGGCCGCCGGCTGGGGATCATCGGCCTCGGACGGATCGGCAAGGCCGCGGCGTGGCGCGCAGAAGCATTCGGCATGCCCGTCACCTATCACGGACGGCATGCGCAAGCCGGCGTCACCTATGATTTTTATGATAGTGCGGTCTCCCTCGCCGCCAACAGCGATTTCCTGATGCTGACCTGTCCGGGCGGGCCGGAAACGCATCATCTCGTCAACGCGGATGTGCTTGACGCCCTTGGGCCGGAGGGGTTTCTGATCAACATCTCGCGCGGCTCCGTCGTCGACGAACCCGCGCTGATCGCAGCCCTCTCGGACGGCCGCATCGCCGGTGCCGCGCTCGACGTCTACGAGGATGAACCGCGCGTCCCCGACGTTTTGATCGCAATGGAGAACGTTGTGCTGCAACCGCACCACGGCAGCGGCACGACCGACACGCGGCGCGCCATGGACGATTTGGTGGTGGAAAACATACGCCGGCATTTCGCCGGTGAGCCGGTCAAGACGCCGGTGTACGAGCTGCCCTGAAGACGTTGCCGTGGCCGCCGGGAGAAACTCCTCGGCGTCTAACCCGTAACGACCGAACTGGCCTTAGGCGCGGCAATACGCCTGCCTTTAACCGTCATGAGGCATTCGTGATAGGTGTTCAGCAAATAAACCCTATCGGCCAAGGTCTGCAAGGCAGCCGGACCGGCCGTCGACAGGCCCCGGTTTTCCGCCTGCATCACGTCCTGCAACAGCCTGTAGGCGATGAATTCCGGTGATCCTTCGCCTAAATTGAATACTGGTGAGTCTGACATCGAACTACCCTCAATCCTCAGAGAATCAGAAATTCGCTTATTTTGCGAACCCGACGCCGCCGTTCCGGCTGGCTCTTAAAAGGATCGTTTCGGATTTGTCTTAAAATGGCGTTAAAAGAAATATGCCTTTGATTTTCCGTGAGAAAAACGACGCCGGTCAACCGTCACCGGCGCGTCTTTTGACCGGGAGCGTGTTATCGTTTGGCCGGCGGTGACAGGTTGATCACCGGCAGGCCGCCGCCACCGGTCCACTGCGGCACATCGCCCTTCCACTGCTCGGCCTTGCGGTATTCGACCAGCAGCGGATTGTTACCGAGTGCCTTCGCTTGTTTCTCGATGGCTTCGGCCTTCGCCACACCTTCCAGCCGGATCTGTGAAGCGGTTGCTTCGGCGTTGAAGCGGATCGCGTCCGCCTTGCCTTTGGCGTCTTCGCGCAGCGCATTCGCCTTGCCCAACGCCTCGATTTTGGCGGTTTCCGCCTGGACCGTTTTCTCACGCTTCTCCTGCTCCGCCTTCTCGACCAGGGTTTTGGCAATCGCGGCCTGTTCCACCGCCCGCCGGAAGCCCGGCGTGTAATCGATGTTGGGAATCTGGAAGTCCGTCACATCGACACGCAGGATATCCTTGGCAGTCGCCGAGAGCACGTCCTTGATGGTATCGCGGACGACGCCACGCTTCTGGGCGACCTGGGTGATGTTCATCTTGCCCATTTCGCTCTTGAACCGGTCGACGGACAGCGCACGCAGCCGCGCGGCAAGGTCCGGCACCCTCTTGTATATATATTCGATACTCGCGGCGGGAATTCGGTAGAATACGACGATCCGGGCATCCAGCTGCTGGTTGTCCACCGTGTAGGTATTGACCTTGGACTGGATAATTTCCTGGATATTGATCTGGAAATATGTCGCGCTGTCGATATAGGGAAGCTTCCAGTGCAGCCCCGGGCCGACAACTTCCTTGTATTCGCCAAATCGTGTGAGCACCGCGCGCTCGTATTCCTGCACGCGGTATGCGCTGAGCCACAAGGTAAACAGGATAAAGAATGCGGCGATACCGGCGCCAATTTTCTTAATATTCATACCGAATGCCCACCCAAAATGAAGAGAAGTGACTGACGTTCGGCGACCTGATAGTCCGCCAAGAGTTCCAGTCACCGATCCAACGGGCATTCAAGGGCCGATTGGTAAATATATCATTACGGGCCGGTCAGGCCCGAGAAACGGCCAAATGACCGACAATACTCCTTCGGGGTTAATTGACGTCCATCTGCATCTCGAATTGAATTAAGTTTCGATAATATTTGAA
>CAYYBI010000005.1:0-8484 GCA_964469835.1 uncultured Rhodospirillaceae bacterium | reverse complement strand
AGAGGTGGACACGGAACCGGAAGAGGGGAGTTCAGAGGGGCCCGGTCTATTCACGGGAAAGAAAGGTAGCATCATCATTTGTATAGGAGTCAGGACGGGGGTATCGCTGTGTGACGACACGGTAGAATGACACTGGGTCGTGCTTGTCAGAGTTTTTCCGGCTCCGCTAGAGAAGCGAGTTTTTGGGCTGGGTTAGAGAGGGGCGAGTCTGTCGTAAAAAGGCGCTGCGCGCCAGCCTTCAGCCACTTAGAAATCGACTCGGTCGAGCGCTTGCGAACTCTCGGCTACCTGGGCCGCTAGCGGGCCGCCGATCTGGCTTTGGATGAAGCGAATTGTGGCGGCCGGCGTTTCATTGCGCAGATTTGCCATTTGACCGATGATACGGGCTGGCGTCTTGACGCTGTCATCTTTGAGAAATGCCAACATCATTTCCATCTCCCAGAAATGAGATTCACTGATATCCAAAAATACTATCGTCAAAAACACGATAAATATCAGTGATGAAAATCACTTTTTTTGGCATCTCTGCTCCTGGGGGCAATGCGGACTCATTCCGAAGCCGCGCAAACTTCTGCTTCTAGCCAAAAGGAGAGATTACGACCGCTTGGTGAGCAACCGTATTGCTAGCTATTCTGTCCCCGCTTTGGCTGGCAAGGGGTCGAATTGTCGAAGCAAAGCACGCAGTTTTCTTCCAAAAGATGCTTCAGGGCAGCACGGCCCCGATGGAGCAGTATCCGTGAATTGCTTTGTGATATGCCGAGTGCTGAGGACACCTCTCGGTGTGTGAGTCCGGCAATGTCATGAAGCGCCACGACGTCACGCTGACGCTCGGGCAGGCGCAAGACATATCGCCTGATGCATAAATCCATCTCGCGCTGCAGGAGTTCATCCTCAAGCGCCTCGTCGTTCCGAAGCGCTAGAAGTGCTTCTGAATCGGAGACCTGCTTCGGCCGCCGAGCTGTTGCCCGGAAGTGATCGCGCGTGACATTGAGTACGATCGAACAAAGCCAGGTTTTCCGTGATGAATCGCCCTTGAACCCTGCCTCGGATTTGTGCGCCCGAAGAAGTGTTTCCTGGACGAGGTCATCTGCCAGAGACGGGTCGCCGACGAGCTTAAGGACGAAGGCGCGCACGAATTCACGTTCGCCCGCGCCCTCTCCCTTGTGTCGAGGCTCGGCAACAAATTGTTTGTGTCGTTGTTTCGTTGTCACAGCATTCCGACCTTGGTCCATCAATCTTTTATTTTGCAACTGTTCCGGCGTCTTATTTGAAGGTCAATTTGGCGACCGCTGGTCTGCTTGCTCGGCCATGAATTTGTCGAATTCGTCTTGATCCTTGGCACGACGGAGTCGCTCCAGGAAGTGGGTGAATTCTTGCCGTTCCTCCTCCAGGCGCTTCAGCGTCGTCTCGCGATATTCATCAAAGGCTACGTTTCCGGTAGAGCGAAGATCGCCATGCGGAATTTTCCAGCGTTTGAGATCATCACTTTTCCAAGATGCCAATCTTCCAATACAACACATCATTTTTCCACTCCATATTAGATAAAACAGCGTGATCAGACCGAGAGGCCAGAAAAGGATAAAGCCCAGAACCATGAGGGCTATCCAAATTGGCGTCGGCAGATCGCTTGCGACCATTGGCAACTGCATGGGGGCGCTCCTTTGCTTGTGTGCACGTTGTCTATTTCGACGGCCCATATGCGAGCCATGTTCGCTTTTCGGTGATTAGACGTTCGGACATGGAAAAACGTTACATGGCGGTGGCCGGGCAGCCGTTCGACATAGAGGCGTTATTCGGGAGATTGAAATAGCAGCTCGCGCCTTTCCCTAAATGTCCGCTCAGAGTCAGCAGCGGAAGTCGAGTGCGGGCGCTGGAACATCCGCTGTTAGGGCAAGAGCGGACGGAATCGCGGAGAAAGCGGACATGGCTGACCGGATGTCCGCTGTTGGGGGAAGACCGGAAGTCGATCAGGAGCGCCGGAAGGTCCGCTTATAGCCGAGGCTGTTGAAAAAGTCGGAGCCGTCAAATTTTGTGCAACGATCGTTCCTGTTTGCCGAGCGCGATGTCATTTTGATTCAACATCGTCCCGGATTTTGAATCATTGTTTCAAGGATTCTGAACCCCGGGACTTTTTCAACAGCCTCAGTCATTAGCGGACATGGTTGCATTTAGCATTCGATGCAGCTGTAAAATGATAGTTTGAACCAGCTCTAAATGCTGTTGTCAGCAGTGCGGTTCGATGTGAATCGAGATATCGCGCGCTTGAAATCGCTCCTCTAATAGTCTCTCTATGGTATCTGCAATTTCATGCGCTCCGGTTGTCGACAGGTTCGGGTCGACAGAGATGACCATGTCGATCGCTGGGTGGGAACCTATCCAGCGAGAACGCATACGGGTGACTTTGCGAACTCCTGCGACGGCCTCGACGATGCGCGCCAGCGTCTCCGGCTCGACCGCGAACTGGTCGACCAAAGCGGGAAGCGCGCGCCGGAAAAGGCCATAAGCCAAGTACATCACCAGTGCCGATACAGCCAGTGCGCAAACCGAATCGAGCCACGGATATCCCCTTGCGGACAACTGCCACCCTCCGATGACAACAACGGTGGTCAGAACGTCCGCGAAGGTATGATTAGCATCGGCTAACAAGATTTCAGATTGCAACCGACGCGCCCAGTACCGCTGCCATGAGGCGATTACAATGTTGGCAGCGAGAACACCCAGCATGACTCCTAACGCCCAAGCATCTTCGCCAACCTCCGCCGTATCCCGCCTGATCGCGTGCAAGGCAAGTTCGACTGCGAGGACGGCCAAGAGCGTCGCCAAGCCGAAGACAGCCAGAGTCTCGAACTTTCGATGGCCATAGGGATGTTCACGGTCCGCTGGCTGGCTCGACAACTTTATGACGCCCCAGGCAATCACGTTATTTATTACATCCGTAAGAGAGTGAACCGCATCTCCGAGCACTGCAAGCGAGCCGGTTGAAATCCCAACAATCAGCTTGCCGATCAAGACAAGGGAGTTCGCCGCGCCCTCTATAAGGATGATGCGCTGCACTTGTCGATCTCGCTTGGTGCTGTCGCTCATTTCATAGTTCTTTGCCGACGAACGATCCACGACCCGCGATCGGGCTCCATAAGATTATTGCCCCATGTCCTGCTCCAATTCCACAGTATGTGGGGTGAGGTCTGACCCCATTCAAATTCGGAACAACATCGCCGACAAATCTGAACACACCGACCGCACCAAATTTTGGAACCGCCTTCGTATCCGGCCGTTATATGGAGACGATGGGAAAGTGATGTTCTACGCGGGAGCCCAAAACCCGATTGACGTGAAAGATGTGCGGGACGGGTTCATCGAGTCGATTGAGGATTAGATGTGCTGTTACCCCGAACCCTCTGAAAGATCGCGGGACGCTCCGGCGGCGATTGACCCAGGCGGCGGAGCAGGAAGAGTGACAAATCCCGTTCGTCAAAGTCTAGGTGAAGATTTGGTGATGCGGGTCGACGATGACGCCGTGGTCATTTCGAACGCAAACACGACCGTAGGCTATGCAAGGTTTTCGAAGGCGGATCGAACTGTCGACTATGTTTTCGTTCACCCGTCTTTTCGGAGAAGAGGCTTTGGCAGGCTCCTGATCGCGGCTTGCGAACAGGAATGTGGGTGTCGCCTTTGCCCGGCGCCGCCAATTTCGCCGCTCGGACTTAAACTCTTCTCGGAGACATCCGGAAAAATTTCGTCAGATGACATCGTTAATCAATTAAAATGAATGCGCGATGGACGCTCGCCGTTTTTCTTCTGTCGATCATGGGGTGTGCGCCGGCGGTGGACAAGCATAACGAAATTACCGCCAGTCGCGTCCCCCAAGAGTTTGGGCAATTCAAACGGCGCGAATCGCCGAACGATTATCTCGTGTGCCCTGCTGATTATTGCCGAAACGCCACGCCCGACCGGCTTTCACCGCAACTTCCCATATCCGCAGCGAATTTGAGAATTCGTTTGGATATACTTCTCGCAAAGGAACCAAGGACGCGAATCATTTTCGATAACGGCGCTAATCTCGTCATCGAGCAACGAAGCGCGATCTTCAGGTTCCCCGATTTCATTGATGTTGAGCTGATAGATCTTGGACCAACCAAATCAACCTTGGCGATCTTCAGTCGCTCGAAATACGGCTATTACGATTTCGGGGCGAACAAGCGTCGCATCGATGCCTGGCTTCGGGAACTGGTTTCGTCGCCCAAGTAAGAATCGTTGGATATCGACTTGTCGGTCATGCTCAACGATATTGGGCGCGATCGCCCCCAGACCCGCAATGTACTTGATGGCCAGATTACCAGCGACCTCTCGTCAGGAAAATTGCTTCTCTGCGAGAAACGGAGTGCGAATTGCTGGCAATTTTCATGGGGGTGAAATTACGAGCGTTCGCCTCACTCGCATGTCTCGGCGGTTCCGCTATCGGCATTTTGCAGTGTTTCACGCGTCCGGCGTTGTTGAGGGCCGTTAAGAGTGTCTGAAACCGAGAGCCGGAACTAGCGATATCCGCAATTTCGGTGGCCGTCACGGTGCCGGCACCAAGGACCAACGGTAATGTGGCGACAGCGGCGGTCAAATTTTGTCGAACAGTCTTCACGTCTTAATTCCTTTGATGAGTGTGCGAGTTTCATCGGGTTATACGCGCTGTTCCTTCGGTTGGATCAGTTATGCAGCGGGACGCGAATTTCTTTTGCGTTCTGGCAGGTCGCACCGTCGCCGTCACTCAACTCGACGACCGTACTCCCGTATCGCCGGAACGACATTGACGTTCACCCCGTTTCGGCGCTCGGGCAAATCAACCGGGACGCACGGGCGACGTTAGCGCATTGTCTTTCATAGGCAATGTCTATCACGATTTCATGCCCAGCAATCGCCTGCGACCCTATGTCGGTGCCGGAATCGGCGTAACGGTCGTTGAGCTTGGAGCTGCCCGCAGCCCATCAAAAGCGAAGGGCAGATTGGCGCGGAATAGCACGTCGGTCTCGGGCGGCTCGGCACCCAGGCCAATGAGCCGCGTTGTAGCCTGGTCGCATAAATCCCGTCGCGAAAACGCTTTGCGGACAGCCCTATCGGCCCATGCCGCCAAGACCTAAATGACGACCAGGAGAACGAGACCGATCAGCGGCAGGTGGCCGTAATTAGTTACGAATTTATCGAGCATGACCTTGTTCCATTCGCAAAGAGCTACCGAAGGTATCGAGGAACCTATTGGCAAGTGTCCGATCCGCGCGGATCATCCGCCAGGACAACATAGTAGCTGACAGGTCCGAGCTGGCGTTCGGTAGAATGGGCGTCCATCTAATAATCCAATTTAAATTTAAAACCAAAATTGCTTGCGCCGCTCTGATAGACATCGCTCTCCAAAATGATATTCGGTGTCACCTCCACTTCAACGCCGACCGATCCCGACTCCGGCGTCGCCCCCTGGTTGACGCCGACATAGACCTCGTCGGTCACATATTTTCCGGCGCCCACGGACGATTGTTCCCCTTTCGGCGTAGCGGTCGTCTCGATGCGGAGGACGTCGATACCCAAGGTCTCACGCGCAAAGTCCATGACATTTCCGGCACCACCGTCAGCTCCCGACAGCTGAGCCAGCGCGATCGCAAGCTGCGCGGCTTCAGCGCCACTCAACCGCGTGGCGTTCTTACTGAAAAGGATTTGTGAAACGATTTCGTCTTGCGGCATTTCGGGTGACGAACTCAATGTGATCACAGGCTTGGAAATCGGTCCCTCCGCTTTCGCCTCGGCCGTGAAGGTCCTTGCCCGGTGGGTTGCCGTCAGAGAGATTTCGGGCTCCGCGCCCTTACGGTCTGGAAGAACGATGCTTCCCTGTTTCACTTTGAACACCTTACCGACCAACGATATCTGGCCGCGAACCACGCTGATCTCGCCACCGACGAGAGGGTGCAGGAGCGTCCCTGCCACGGCCAGGCTGCCCTTCCACTCGGAATCGATACCACGCCCGCGTACGAATACCTTTCGCGGCATTTCGATCGTAATATCGAGCGCCGGATCGAACTGCGGCTGACGGCCTTTCGGTTCCTGCCGCGCGTCGTCGTCGAGACGCCCCTCCTCGACGACCTCGAGGTCGACGACATCCGGTGGCAGCTTATCGAGAACGCGAAGTTCGGCATTGTCTATCGTCAGCCGTCCGGAAATCCTTGCCGCGTCCATCGCCCCTTTAGCGTCGATTTTGCCACTGGCCGAGACTTCGGCGTCGTCCCGTCGCGCAACGCCGAAGGTCTCTAGCGTCACCCCGAACTCGAACGGATAGCGCAACGCCGAATCCAATGTCACGAAACCGACCGCAGTCATCTTTCCCGAATTGCCGTCGTTCGCAGTGAATTGGGCAACCCGGACCTTGGTTTCGTCAAATTCGATTGTGACGTTGACCGGTTTCAACACCGTGCCGAGCTGAAGACTTTCATAGGTGCCGTTCTGGATCGACAGTCGCCCGTGCAACTTCGGATGCGCCAATGTGCCGCTCAGTTGCGCCTCTATTCGACCCGGACCCGCAAGTTGATGCCAAGGGAACGGTAGGAATTTCCAAATCGTTGCTGTATCCCCGCTCCACGTCGCCATCGCCGAAATCGGTTCATTCTGCGGTAACACCAATCCCACTTGGTCCGGCGTGAGCCGTAATGGTAGATCGACGTTGACGGTTGCAGGCGGCAACGTCGCGTCACTCAGGCGGCCCTCTACAAGCAATCGTCCGCGATGCCAGCGCCCGCTGACGGCAAGGCCGAGCGCAGTGTTCTCCGGCTCACTCGCCAGGCCAAGCTTAGAGACTTCGGCAACGAAGGTGCCGCTGGGGTTTGCCCGCGGCCCCTTCAGGGCCGCCGTGCCATTCAACGTCCCCGCCAGCCCCGACGACCACAGACGGTCGACAATCTCCAGCGGCCAATTGGTGAGCGCCACCGAGCCGTCAATAGAGTCGCCCGTCAGTTTGACGGCTGCGGTCGCGCGGGCGTCGCCCAGCGAAAGAGCAAACTGGTCAACGCTGAAGGAATTCCTATTCCAAAGGATACGAACGGGTTGCCCTATGGCGATCTGCCTTTCGAGCGCCCGCCCCGACATTTTCTTCATCGTAACGTCGTATCGGCTGCCCTTTCGGGTGAATTCCAGCGAGGCCTCGGCCGAAAATGGATCTATCCATCGTCCGATGGTTGCGACGTCGATGTCCGCCCTGGTCGGCGATCCGGTCACGCCGAGCGAAATCAGTTTGAAACGTGCAGTCCCCGCCGCCGCCTCGCTAACCTCGATTTTGGTCGAAAACTGTTTGGTGGCAAAAAGATCGTGGCTCGTTACTCTCGCCGTCACGTGTTTCACTCGGACCCCTTCGTCCCGGGCGTCGGACCCAATGCGGGCATTCGAGACTTCCACCGTCAACTCGGCGCGCTGACGTCGGCCATTGGCGGCAAGTTCGAGGTGAGCGGTTCCTTGACCGGCCCCCGCGACACCGGCAAGCCGCAACCAGGGATGTAGCTTGGCGACCGCCAATCGAAGGTTGCCGGTCACCGGAGTGCCGGCGATGGGAATCGCCAACGTGCCGTCAAGGGTCGCGTCGGCGCCGCCGAAACGGATTGCCGTGAGCCGCAGGATGTCCTCGACCAAGCGCACGTCGGTGCGTAGCGAAAGCGGTCCAATTTCGGTTCGTGCGTCAGCATGAATTTGACCGTTCGGCGCGGAAGCCAGGCGCTGTATGTCATAGCTGGACGACACAGCGTCGAGACGAAACTGTTGGATGCCGAGCGCCCTCACGGCCAATTTGCCGGCCAGGCGCGGATCGCTCGTCTGCCCCGTGACCTCACCGGTAACCTCGCATCGACAAAAAATTTCGACATCGCCGGCGGGAGCGAGCGAAATGCCCTCCGAAACTTGCGCGCGGTATCGCACCTGGATCTCCGCCCCTTCGAGAGGCATACGGCCGTCGATATTGACCGAAGCGGCATCGGTCGAGGCCGAGACGTCACTCAGGACAATCTCGCCTGACTTGAGCGAGAGGCCGCCGCCAAGCCGGACCTCGCCTGCAACCAGCTTTTTGGCAACCGGGTGCGCAGGATCGAGACCGGAAATTTTACCCGATAGCTTCGCGTCCACCGCATCCCCGAACGCACCGATGGTTCCGTCGAGCGACAGATCGGCCCGGCCGACGACCGGTTGACCGAACGCCGATCCGAGCGGCCGCAAATCCGCTATGTGCAGCCCGAGCGTTGCAGTGCCCGTACCTTTGATCATCCCAAACGACCCGGTTCCGGAAACTTTGGCAAGCTGGCTGGCGAGCGACAGACTCCGCACGCGGATCAAAGACTGCTCGACGTCGGCACTACCGTCGGCCTTCCATTTTATTGGGCGGCCGAGAATTGCTTGCAGTTGTGGTCTGGCGGCAATGTCTATCGCGGTTATCGAACCGGACCCGGCGAACTCTCCCACCCGGACCTCGCC
>CAYYBI010000004.1:0-3394 GCA_964469835.1 uncultured Rhodospirillaceae bacterium | reverse complement strand
CGGTCAGCGAATGGGTGGCATGAGGAGGAGGCGATGAGCAATTTTCGGCAAACATCACAAGGCGATGAGGTGTTCCTGGATCACCTTGCCCATTGGATCCCCGACATGGCATCGGCCGCCGAGGCTTTCGAACGGCTCGGGTTCTTGCTCACACCCTATACGGAACACACGAATTCCACCGCGCCGGGGGAGCCGATCCTGCCGGCCGGAAGCGCCAACCGGTGCATCATGCTGCGCGAGGGATATTTGGAAGTTCTGACGCCGACCGCGGATACCGCGATTGGCCAGGAATTGCGCGCTGGCATAGACCGGTATGTCGGCCTGCACCTGGTCGCTTTCGGGTGCAGCGATGCGCCGGCCCAACGTGAACGCCTGATCGGGGAAGGCTTCGACCAGCGCCCGGTGGTAGATCTTCGGCGCGAGGTCGCCTTGGAAGACGGATCGACCGGCGGTCTGCAATTCACCGTTATTCGTCCCGTACCCGGCACCATGGCCGAAGGCCGCATTCAATTCCTCACGCACTACACGCCCGATCTGCTGTGGGAGGAACGCTGGATGCGCCACCCCAACGGCGCCGAGCGGCTGACCGATATCATTCTCTGCGTGGTTGACCCGGATGAGGCGGCGGGACGGTATGAACGGTATATCGGCCGCAAACTCCGATCGATTCCCGGCGGATGGTCGATGAATTGCGACCGTGGGCGCCTTACATTGCTTGATCCAGCGGGATTGAAACAGGCAATTCCCGGCGCTGAGCCGCCAAGTTTACCGTATATCGCGGCCTATGCCATCGCCTGCGGCGACCTCGCCCAATGCCGCCGGCATCTTGACCAGGCTGGGATTGTTTACAGTGCCTTAACCGACACTGTGTTAGCGGTTTCCCTTCCCGCGGCGCTAGGGGGAACGATCCTATTTACCGACAATCCCGACCAGCTGCCTTGGACGGTCTGAACCGCGACGGCTCGGATTTTTCTGAATGGCAATGTCGATGAAGCGGCAGGTCTTCCCGGCCGGCGCGCCGATCTTTAAGCAAGGGGACAGCCGCCGCTTCGCCTATTTGATCGAGCAGGGAACGGTCGAGCTGTTGTCCGTCGGTGATGGCGGGACGATCGGGCGTCGCCGTCTCGGGGTCGGCGATTTGTTGGGTGAGGAGGCGCTGGTCGCATCCGGCCCGCGGCCGGCGACGGCGACGGCCATCGAGGAAACCCACGCGATCGAATTCGACCGGGAACAGTTTGAAGACCGGATGCAGGATGCCGACAAACTCCTGCAGGATATTCTCAGGGTGGCGTTGCGGCGTTTGTGTTCCGGCGGCAACACCGCTATCGCCGATGGAGTCGAGAATGGGGCCGGCCACGCCGACGCGGCGAGCATAAACCAGCGCAATGCACTGGAACACGACCTTCGCCAGGCAATTCATGGCGAACAATTGGACCTGCACTTTCAACCGATCGTTAGTTTGGAAAACGGCCATGTCGCGGGATTTGAGGCCTTGGTGCGTTGGGATCATCCACAACACGGCACGGTGGCACCGTCGACATTTGTCCGGCTCGCGGAAGAGACCGATATGATCGTACCGATGGGCCGCTGGATGCTGCGGCGGGCGCTTGAGGGTTTGCAACGTTTTCAATCCAGCGGTGCTCGTAGCACTGCCAATGGCGAGCCGCTTTATATCGCCGTGAATGTATCGAGCCTGCAGTTTCTCAATCCGGAAGGAATTGATGAGTTGGCTGAAATCGTCAGCCAATCCGATGTTGCGTCGTCGCAGGTCATCTTTGAGATTACCGAGACCCTGATGGTCGAGAATCCGGACGATGCGGCCGCGGCGATTAAGCGGCTCCGCCGGCAGGGAATTCGTGTGGCCAGCGACGATTTCGGCACCGGCTATGCCAACCTGGCCTTTCTCAATCGCTTTCGGATGGACATCCTGAAAATCGACCGATCCTTCATCACCACCATGGTCGCCGATGACCGCAGCAAGAAGATCGTCAAGACGATTATCGCGCTGGCCAAGGATTTCGGCATGTCGATCGTCGCCGAAGGAATCGAGACCAAAGAGGAAATCGCTGTCCTGCGCGCTCTCGAATGCGACTTCGGTCAGGGATATCTGTTTGCAAAACCGCTCCCGGCCGATCAGGCCGTGGCCCTGGTGAGCAAGAAAATCCGCTGGTAGTGGCGGTCCGGGCGTGGCGCGTGCTATGTGAATAAGGCGGCATTCGATGCCGCTTTTTTTGCGGTCAACCGGGAGGCAAGCGCCATGGTCGAACCTTGTGAACTGTCGGCGGTCGAAGCGCGCCGTTTAATTGGCCGCAAGCGGCTGTCGCCCATCGAATTGCTGGAGTCGTGTATCGCTCGCATCGAAATGGTGAACGGCTCGGTCAATGCGATGGTCGCCACCTGTTATGACCGGGCGCGCGAGGAAGCGCGCGCCGCCGCGGATGCGGTGATGCGGGGCGACCCGCTCGGGCCGCTACATGGGCTGCCGCTCGGTGTGAAGGATTTGATCGATACGGAAGGGCTGCGAACGACCTATGGTTCACCGCTCTATGCGGACAATGTGCCGGATGCGGACGAAAGCCTTGTAGTCGCCTTGCGGCAGGCCGGTGCGATCATCGTCGGCAAGACCAACACCCCGGAATTCGGCGCAGGCGCGAATACCACCAACCCGGTGTATGGCGCGACTGGCAACCCTTTCGATCCGAAACGTATCTGCGGCGGTTCCTCCGGCGGTTCGGCTGTGGCCTTGGCGACGGGCATGACGCCGATCTGCACCGGATCCGATTCAGGCGGCAGTCTGCGCATTCCGGCGGCGTTTTGCGGCGTCGTCTCGCACCGCAGCACTCCCGGCGTGGTGCCGACGGAAAAGCATAGGATCGGCTTCACGACGTTTGGCGTCCAGGGACCGATGGCGCGCAGCGTCGACGACGCGGCGCTGATGTTGTCGGTGCTGGCCCGTTTCGATGCGACCGATCCGCTGACGGCGCCGGTCGACGGCGCGTCCTTCGCGTCGGTCCCGGAAGTTGACCTCAGCACGCTGCGCGTCGCCGTTTCGGAAGATCTCGGATTTGCGCATGTGGACAACCGGATTCGCGAAACTTTCAAGACGCGCGTCGATCTGTTCCGGGGCGCGTTCAAGGAATGCATCGAACGGGACCCCGATCTGCAAACGGTGCGCAGGACCAATCATGTGCTGCGGGCCATACAGTATCTGGCGCGCCATCGCGACCACTATGAAAATCAGCCGGACAAGCTGGGGCCGAACGTCACCGCCAATTACGAAATCGCGCTGCAACTCGGCGCGGACGAAATCGCGTGGGCGCTGGAGGAACAGACTACCCTGTTCCGCAATATGGGCCGTTTCTTCGAGGACGTGGACATCCTGATCTGTCCAACC
>CAYYBI010000003.1:0-5597 GCA_964469835.1 uncultured Rhodospirillaceae bacterium | reverse complement strand
CGGCGTGGTGTGCGGCGCCGTCTGAAGCAGCGCCGGGTCCTTCGCCGCCTCGACGGCAATTCGACACATGGCATCGATAAACGCGTCGAGGGTTTGTTTGCTCTCGGTCTCCGTCGGCTCGATCATCAACGCTTCAGGAACGATCAAGGGAAAATAATTGGTCGCCGGATGGAAGCCGTAATCCATCAGCCGCTTGCTGACATCCAACGCCCGCACACTCGTGCCCTCGAATTTTCCCTGACACACGAATTCGTGCATGCAGAGACGGTCGAAGGGAACGGGATATGTTTCGCGCAGTTTGATGCGAAGGTAGTTGGCGTTCAGCACCGCATGCTCGGCGTTTTCCCGGAGACCGTCGCCGCCATGCAACCGAATGTAGGCGTAGGCGCGCAAAATCATGCCGAAGTTGCCGAAAAACGTGCACATCCGGCCGATCGACCGGTTTGGCGTGAACAGCGCATACCGCGACTGATCCGCCCTTCCGCCCGTTTGCTCGATGATCAATGGGCCGGGCAGATAGTCGCGCAGGGCTTCCGAGGCACCTAGCGGACCCGAGCCCGGACCGCCGCCGCCATGCGGCGTGGCGAAAGTCTTGTGCAGATTGTAGTGCATGAGATCGATGCCCATGTCGCCAAGCCGGGCGACCCCGGTCAGCGCGTTCATATTCGCGCCATCGCCATAAACCAGACCGCCACAGCCGTGAACCAGATCGACGGCTTCGCCGATCTGTTCCTCGAACAGACCAAGCGTGTTCGGATTCGTAAGCATCAGCCCGGCGACGGTATCGTCACAGGCGGCGCGCAGAGCAACGATGTCGATGTTGCCACGCTCATCGGTGGGAATCTCCAGCGCACTGAAACCCGCCATGGTCGTCGATGCCGGGTTTGTACCGTGCGCCGAATCCGGTATCAGCACTTGTGTCCGGCCGCTGTCGCCGCGGTCCGCATGGAACGCCCGCATCATCAGCAACGCCGTCAGCTCGCCCTGGGCACCAGCGGCGGGTTGCAGAGACACCTCTGCGAACCCGCCAATCTCCTTAAGGCATTGCTGCAGCTCATACATGACGGCCAGATTGCCCTGGACGGTGGACACCGGCTGGAGCGGATGGCCGAAAGCGAACTCCGGCAGGCGCGCGATCTCCTCGTTGATCTTCGGGTTGTACTTCATCGTGCAAGACCCGAGCGGATAAAAGCCGCTGTCGACGCCGAAATTCCGCTGCGACAAGCGTAGGAAATGACGCACGACATCGAGCTGGGAGAGTTCCGGCAGACCGTTGTCATCACGCAGCAGATAATCCGGCAAATCCGCCTCCGGTACATCCGGCGCCGGAAGGCCAACACCGGTTCGGCCCGACACGCTCAATTCATAGACGGTGGGCTCGCCCATCCGGGTTCTCCTTGGATGCTTGTTCGATCAGACCGGTCCAGCCGTCGCGCCGTGCCATGCCGTTCATCGGGTCACCTGGAGCAAGCCCTCGACCAAGCGATCGATCGCCGACCTCGGGTTCATTTCGGTGACCGCGACCAGCATGTGCCGCTCGAGCGACGGATGATCCCGGCCTAGGTCGTAGCCGCCGACGATGCCAAAATCATCCAGCAGCGCGGCGTTCACTGCGTCCACCGATCGCGGGAGCTCGACCACGAATTCCTTGAAAAAAGGCGCCGCTGGCGCGATTGGGTTGACGCGCAGTCCCGCAAGGTCGCGGATCTGCGCCGCGGCGTAATGGCTCTTGTGATAGCAGAGGCTGGCGACCTGCTTCAGACCCGATCGCCCCAACGTGGCAAGGTACACTGCGGCCGCCAACGCCATCAGCCCGGCATTGGTGCAAATGTTGCTCGTGGCTTTGGCCCGCCGGATATGCTGCTCGCGCGTGCCGAGCGTAAGCACGTATCCGCGTTGTCCCTCGGAATCCACCGTCTCTCCGACCACCCGCCCGACCAGTCTGCGGACATAGGCCTTCCTGGTTGCAAAGACACCGAGATGCGGTCCGCCGAAGGAAGGCGGGATGCCGAGCGGTTGTCCGTCCGCGACGACCACATCCGCGCCGTATGCGCCGGGTGGGTGAAACAGGCCGAGCGATATCGGGTCGCACACCACGATAAGCAATGCGCCGGCATCGTGCACCGTTTTGGCCAATCCCTTCACATCCTCGAGCTGGCCGAAAAAATTTGGATTTTGAATTACCAGAGCCGCGGTTTGCTCATCGAGTAACGATCGCAAACCCGCCAGTGCGGTAGCCGGATCGTCGGTGCCGACAACCGACGCGATTGTGCCTTGCAGATAGGTCTTCACCACCTCCCGGTATTGCGGATGTACGGTCGGAGAAAGAAGGACCCTGCGCCGATCCTCCCCGGTGGCATCAAGGGCGAGCAGCACGGCCTCTGCCAAGGATGTGGCGCCGTCATAATGGCTGGCATTGCTGACCTCCATACCGGTAAGCCGGCAGATCATGCTCTGGTACTCGAACATGGCCTGCAGCATGCCCTGGCTTATCTCTGGCTGGTAGGGCGTGTAAGAGGTGTAGAATTCACCGCGTTGCAGCACGTAATCAACAGTCGACGGAATATAGTGATGGTAGGCACCGGCGCCCAGGAAACTGGCGGTTCGGTCCATAGCGGTGTTGCGGTCAGAAAGGCCCCGCATTTCAGTGTCAATTTCCATCTCGGACAGTGCGGACGACAAGGCCAAATCGGGAAAGCGGATCGGCTCGGGGATACCCTCGAACAGCGCTTCGATGCATGGCACGCCGATCGCGTCGAGCATCTCGCGGCGTTCGGCTTCGGTGTGCGGCACATAAGTCATGCAAAACCTCGTGGCGTTTGGAGAATTGCGGAATTGCGCATGGCCTCAATTACACGCTCATTGTCGACCATTGCCTAGATGCTCGCCTTTACCAACCGTCTTAACCGATAGCCGATAACCACCGGTAAATAGCGTGCTGCGACCAGTTTTGCGTCGAGTGTTGCATCACCGGTGTCAAACCTCAGCACCGGTGTGCGCGCCAGCTTCGCCGGAGTCGCAACGATTATGAGGTTATTAATTCCGATTCTGTTCACGACCTCAGGGCTGAGCTGAAGGTTGCCTCGGCCGAGAACAAAACCCTGTGCGCCGATCGGGCTGAGAATGAGCCAGCTGTGCGGGTAATCGTCGAACAATTCGAGCAGCTGGCGCTCATTGAGATCCGTGCCGACCAGCTTACCGCCAGCCACCGCATCGACTCCCAAAAGCGACTTTTCAACCTTCAGTGCATGACCGACCGATTGTATCGTGCTGCCCGGCCCAAGAAGAATAAGCGTTCCCGGGCGCGCGTCGATCTCCTCGCGCAGGTAGTCCGCAATCTCCTGCTTAACCTCGGCGTCGCTCGCCTCGGTAATCAACATCTTTGCCAATTGTGTATGAGTCGGCTCGTAGGGTGTAAGCGCCGAATAATACAGCCGGACCGCCCATTCGCCTCGACGATAGCGCTCTTCGTCCAGGTCGAGGACGTCCACCCTGGCCGTCGCAAGCTTTCCCTCGAGATAACCGAGGAGAATTTCCGCCGTCCTGACGGTATTCGTCCCGAACACGCCGGAAAACATCTTGACGCCGGACGGAATCCCAAGAATCGGTGTGTCGTGACCCGTCACGCTGCACACGTCGCGCGCCGTGCCGTCGCCGCCGCAGAACAGGATCAGATCCGCACCCCGTTCGAGAAAACGCCGTACTGCGACCGTCGTATCCTCGCCGGTTGTTCGCCGGCCCGCCTCATAGACCACCTCGAACGCGGCGAAGCCGGCCGCCTTCAGGCAGTTGGCGCCCATGTCGTCGGCACAGGTCAGCCAATCGATCGCAATGTCACCGGGGCCATGTTCGAGCAATCTCCGGAGTTCCCCCAGGGTTTCCCCCGCCTTCAAGTGGGCCGTCGGTTTGGCACCGAGCGCCAAGGCTCTGTCAACCACGCCGTCAGTGCCCTTGAGGCCGACCCGGCCGCCCATCCCGGCGATGGGATTCACCAAAAAACCTATTCGCTGCACCGACTGTGAGACTTGATCCATTATCAGCTTTCGCCGTGGCAGACCGATATCACAACTCAATTACGCGAGAGCCGAGCGCCACTATCGGCTCGGCAATCACTGGACCTAATATTCCAGCAGCGCGCGCAGCGTGTCATGCGGGGCCGCTGTGATGGGTGGACCGTGCGACAAGCATAGAATCGAGAAGTCGAGGTCGAGAAATCCCCGCACGCTCGCTCGCGTCGCTTCCGGATCGTCATGCAAACCTGGCGGGACGAACTCTAACGCCCCTTCACTGTCCCGCATCATCAGGTCGGCGGTAAACAGCACCTTCGGCTCTTGTTCCTGCAAGAAGGCGAAATGCGCCGGTTCCGGCCCCGGCGTGTGCACCGCACGCAGATCACCTGGCAGCAGGTCGCCGCCCGCATAGGATTGGTCCGGTTCTTCTTCCATCTCCCGGCACCCCTTCGGCGCGTAGACCTTTGTGCCGAGTTCCCGGCGGTAGCGCCATGCCGACCGTTGATGACACGCCGCAGTCAGACAGATCGCCTCGACACTCTCCAGACTCCGCAGAAGCTTTGGCCGCAATGGCAGAGGGTCAATCATGACGATACCTTGATCGCCACGAACGGCATATGCATCGCTCTCGAAACCGATGCGGTCGTCGAGCACGTGCCAGCGCCAGACAGTCGGCGCAAGTTTTTGAATCGATGTTGCTTTGGCGCCTGGTTCAGACATGCTTCACCTTATGATTGCTCCTATCGCCACCCGGCAAATAGGGAATAACGACGTGCCCCCACCGGTTGCCCTACTCACGCCCGGTGTCGAACTCGGCCCCACCGTGCGCGCGGGGGAGATTCAATGCAGTTCAATCATATTGGATAAAAGTAACCACCCGCGTCGGATCCGACATTGATTTCGATTAATACGGTTTTTGTCTCCCCGACCGATACATCGAAGCCATATAGCGAGTGCAATCCGTTGCAGAAACCTCGCGATTGAAGGGCAATCATGGTTATCTCGCGCACCGTGCGTAGCGGCCCGGCTATACCGTACCCCATTTCGAGAACCGCATGATACCGTGGCAAGGCACCGGCCGGTTTGAGGCCGCGACACCATCATAGGGCAACGGTCATGGCGTCGAACCCAACATGGCTCAACAATATCTGGCCGCTCCTTTTTGGTGCTGCCGGGATCTACTTGATTCTCGGTCTACTGCTTTTCGTCTTCCAGTCCAGCTTGATCTATTTCCCGAACACCCCGTCACGCCAGATTTTCGCCACGCCGAAGTCCATCGGCCTCGGCTACGAACCCGTGACTATCGAGACCGATGACGGAATCAGACTTGATGGCTGGTTCATCCCCGCCAAGGACGCGCGCGGCGTCTTGCTATTCTTTCATGGCAATGCGGGTAATATGTCGCACCGCCTCGAATCACTAAAAATATTCAATAGCCTGCGGCTATCGACCCTCATTTTCGATTACCGGGGCTACGGTCGCAGCGGTGGCAAACCATCGGAACAGGGCACCTACCGGGACGCGGTGGCCGCGTGGCGATACCTTACGGAGCGGCGTCAAATCGCGAAGGAAAGCATCGTTTTCTTC
>CAYYBI010000002.1:0-17354 GCA_964469835.1 uncultured Rhodospirillaceae bacterium | reverse complement strand
GATCGCCAACGAATTCTTCGATGCGTTGCCGATCCATCAATTCGAGCGGCGTCCCGAAGGATGGCGGGAGCGCATGGTGTCGTTCGCGGATGACGAATTTACCCTCGCGCTAAACCGGCACGTCACGCCCCAGGCAGTCTTGATTCCCGAGGCGTTGACCCGGGCGGCACCGGCCGGAGCCATCGCGGAGATCTGCCCCGCCGGAATTGCAATTGCCGCCGCGATCGCGGATCGCATCGCCGAGTTCGGCGGCGCGGCCTTGATTATCGATTACGGCCATTGCCGGCACAGCACGGCAAACACGCTCCAGGCGATGCGAAACCACGCGGTACATGAATTTCTAGCGGATCCCGGCGGCGCGGACATCACCGCCCATGTAGATTTCGCCGCCCTGGCCGATGCGGCCAGGGCGGCCGGGATCCATGGTCCCATTTCCCAAGGCGACTTTCTCCGGCGGCTCGGTATCGAGTTTCGCGCCATGCAACTCTCGCAAAGGGCGACCGTGGCACAAGCACGCGACATCGACTCGGCGTGCAAACGGTTGATCGATCCTTCGGAAATGGGCACTTTGTTCAAAGTTCTCGCCATCAGCCATCCGGACATGGCGGTTCCCCCTGGCTTCGAACAGCCGGTCGAGACAGCGTGATCCATGACCGATACCACCCCCTCATATCTCACCGCCGAATCCTTGAGCGCGCTGAACGGCGTCCGGCACGGCTTCTTTACCCGGCAGGGCGGGATCAGCACCGGGATATACGACTCGCTGAACGTGGGGTTCGGCTCCGACGACGCCGCCGAAAACGTGGGCGAGAACCGCCGCCGCGCCATGGCCGCCTTTGACCGGTCGGCACCTCCGCTCAACACCGTCCACCAGGTCCACGGCCGTACCGTGGCGCGGGTGGAACAATCCTGGGATCCCGCCGCCGCCCCGCAGGCGGACGCCCTGGTAAGCGCCGTGCCGGGCATTGCCATCGGCATCCTGACCGCGGATTGCGGCCCGGTGCTGTTCGCCGACGCCGCCGGGCATATCGTCGGCGCGGCCCATGCCGGCTGGCGCGGCGCGATCGGCGGCGTGATCGAGGCGACCGTGGCGGCGATGGAAGATTTGGGCGCCCGGAGAAACCACATTCATGCGGTTGTCGGGCCAGCGATCGGACCGCGATCCTATGAAATCGGCCCTGAATTTCCGGCCCCGTTTCTCGCCGAGGACCCGGAAAACGCGCAATTTTTCGTTCCGTCGTCCCGCGACGGGCATCAAATGTTCGACCTGCCGGGATATCTCGGCAAGAAGCTCCGCACGCTCAAACTCGCATCGACGACCGTCGTGCCGCGGGACACCTGTGCCGAATCGGATGCTTTCTTCAGCTACCGCAGGGCAACCCTGACCGGCGAACCGGATTACGGCCGGGGTCTTTCAGCAATCATGGCAGGTGTTTAAATTATGCCCTACCTGATTCAGTTCGTTCTGTTGTGCGTCTTGGGACTGATCGTGAGCTGCGCCCTTATGTGAGCTTTTCCGGCGGCCGGACGCCGCTAATGACGCGCGCCTGATCAAATTGCGCCGCCGATACCGTGGCGGATTGACCCAAGGGCGTTTACAGGACAAGACGGCCCTGATATAGAGTGGCCGCATTCCAATCCGAAACGCCGCTTATGTCATTTACCGCAGATTTACAGTGGTTTCGCAGCGGTTATTGGCGTGGCGGAAGGGCGTCGAGGTCATAATGAAAATCCTGAGTTGCAACAGCAACCGCCCGCTCGCCGAGGCGATTTCGGCTTATCTCAATATTCCGTTGACGCAGGCATCCATCCGGCGCTTCTCGGATATGGAAGTGTTCGTCGAAATTCTCGAAAATGTGCGTGGCGAGGACATCTACATCATCCAGTCGACCAGCTATCCGGCAAACGACAACCTTATGGAACTGTTGGTTGCCGTCGATGCGCTGCGGCGCGGGTCGGCAAACCAGATAACCGTCGTGCTTCCCTATTTCGGCTACGCCCGGCAGGATCGAAAGACCGGCCCCCGTACGCCGATTTCAGCCAAGCTGGTTGCCAATCTGATTACCATGGCCGGCGCCAACCGCGTCCTCACCCTGGATCTCCATGCGGGACAAATTCAGGGATTTTTCGATATACCGACCGACAACCTGATCGCGGAACCGGTATTCGCCAAAGACATCATCTCGACCTTCGGCGATACCAAGGATGTCCTCATCGTTTCACCCGATGTCGGTGGCGTCGTCCGTGCGCGCGCCATCGCCAAGCGATTGAATGCGGATCTGGCAATCATCGACAAACGGCGCGAACGGGCCGGTCAATCGGAAGTCATGAACATTATTGGCGACGTCAAGGGCAAGAACTGCATCCTGGTAGATGATATCGTGGATTCGGCAGGCACGTTGTGTAACGCCGCGGTGGCGCTCAAGGAGGCCGGCGCAACCGCCGTCTCCGCTTACGTCACCCATGGTGTCCTGTCCGGCGGCGCGGTTGCGCGGGTATCGTCCTCGCCGATGGAAATGCTGGTGACGACTGACAGCATCCTGGCCACCGAGGCGGTGCGCGTTGCGCAGAACGTGCGTCAATTGTCCATCGCACCGCTGCTCGGCGAAGCGATCCGGCGCATCGCCGAATCCAAATCCGTTTCGAGTTTATTCGACTGACGAACAAAAAACTTCGCCACCGCGATGGGCGCGGGGCGACGGCGTCGAACACCCTTGGAGGCTGACGCCGGCAATGAAGCAAGGAGCAATAAATGGCACAACGACAAATCATGACGGCGGAGCCGCGTGACCGGGCTGGTAAGGGGGCCGCCCGGGCTACACGTCGCGCCGGCCGCGTCCCGGCCGTAGTATATGGCGACAAGAAAGACCCGATTCTGGTCAGCCTCGATCCGCGCGACGTCAAAAAGAGCGTCGACTCGGGTTCATTCTTTGCGACCATCTTCGATCTGCAGGTCGATGGCAAAACTGAACGCGTGATCCCCCGCGACTTGCAGGTTCACCCGATCAATCAACTTCCGCAGCACGTGGATCTTTTACGGGTCGCGGCCGACACCAAAATTACCGTCGAAGTGCCCTGCGCCTTCACAAATGAAGAGGAAAGCCCCGGCCTTCGCCGCGGCGGCGTCCTCAATGTGGTGCGCTACGCGGTCGAGGTGCATTGCGGCATCGACGACATCCCGCAAGGCTTTGACATCGACCTGACCGGCCTCGATATCGGCGATTCGATCCATGCGAGCACGCTCTCCCTGCCGAGCGGGGTTGAGCTCACCATCACCGACCGTGATTTCACCATCGCAACGGTAGCCGCACCGACTGTGGTCGCCGAGGAAACCGCCGCCGAAGCCGCCGAAGCCGCAGAAGGCGAGGAAGGCGAGGAAGGCGAGGAAGGCGAAGAGGGTGCCGCACCGGAAGAAGGCGCGGAAGGCGCGGCCGAGGGTGGCGAAAAATCCGAGGATTCGGAAGCCAAGAACGAAGGCTAGGGGCCGGCCAGCACGCCGGGCGACAATGCGATGCTGTTGCTTGTGGGACTCGGCAATCCTGGGCCGAAATACGAACGCAACCGGCACAACATCGGTTTCATGGCGGTGGACGAAATCGTCCGCCGCCATGCCTTCGGTGCCGAGCGGGCGCGATTCCAATCGATCACGTCGGAAGGCCGGCTCGGGCGGGAAAAGGTGTTGATCCTGAAACCAACCACCTTCATGAACGAATCCGGCCGTGCGGTCGGCGAAGCGGTGCGGTTCTTCAAACTCGACCCCGACCAGGTCGTCGTCATCTACGACGAAATCGACTTGGCCTTGGGGAAGGTGCGCGCCAAGTGCGGCGGGGGCCATGCGGGCCATAACGGCATACGCAACATCGCGCAGCATATCGGTCCTGATTTTTGGCGCATCCGTATGGGCGTCGGGCATCCCGGCGACAAGAACAAGGTCCACGGCCATGTCTTGAGCGATTTCGCCAAGGCGGATGAGGCCATGGTGGATCGAATGATCGATGCGGTCGCCCAGGCAGCACCAATGCTCGGCGATGCGGATTTCAACGGATTCATGACGAAGACCGCGTTGCACATAAATCCTCCTCAGCCGAAGAAACCACGTCCGGACGGAGAAGAGGAAACAGCCGAGCGTCCCAACCAAGAGGGCGAGAATGGGGTTTAACTGCGGTATCGTCGGCCTGCCCAATGTCGGCAAGTCGACCCTGTTCAACGCGCTCTCGGAGGCGGCCGAGGCGGAGGCGGCGAATTATCCCTTCTGTACCATCGAACCGAATATCGGCCGCGTGCCGCTGGCCGACCCGCGGCTCGACGAACTGGCGCGTCTCAGCAAATCGGCCAAGGTAGTGCCGACCTACCTTGAAATCGTCGATATTGCCGGTCTGGTCCGCGGCGCATCGAAAGGCGAAGGGCTTGGCAACAAGTTCCTGTCGCACATCCGGGAAGTGGATGCGGTCATTCACGTCTTGCGGTGTTTCGAGGATCCGAACATTACCCATGTCGACGGGTCGATCGACCCGGTCCGCGACGCGGAAACCGTCGAGACCGAACTGCTGCTCGCCGATCTCGAGAGCATCGAACGGCGGACCGATACCACCCGCAAACGCGCGGCCGGCGGTGACGCCGAGTCCAAGACGCTGCTGCCGGTCATCGAAAAGGTCCTGGCAGCGCTCCAAGACGGCCGGCCGGCGAGAAGTGTGGAACTGAGCACGGACGAGCAGCCACTGCTTCGGCAGTTGCAATTGATCACCGCTAAACCCGTTCTTTACGTCTGCAATGTCGATGAAGAAAGCGCCGCCGGCGGCAATGCGGCTACGGAGAAAGTCGCCAAGAAAGCCCGTGCGGAAGGCGCGGAGATGGTGATCGTCTCGGCCGCTATCGAATCGGAAGTATCGCAACTGGAAGACGCCGCCGAGAAACGCGATTTTCTGGAAAGCCTCGACCTGACGGAACCCGGCCTCGACCGGGTTGTGCGCGCCGGGCATGCTCTGCTGAACCTGATCACCTTCCTCACCACCGGGCCGAAGGAAAGCCGCGCCTGGACCGTATGGAAAGGCGCAACCGCGCCGGAAGCCGCCGGAGTCATCCACAGCGACTTCGAACGCGGGTTCATTTGCGCCGAAACCATCGCTTACGAGGATTTCGTCGCCTGCGGCGGCGAACAGGGCGCCAAGAATGCCGGCAAGATGCGCCAGGAAGGCCGCGACTACATCGTGCAGGATGGCGACGTCATTCTTTTCCGCTTCAACGTCTGATCCGCCTCGCGCGGATGTATCGGGTTTCCTATACTGAAGTTCCGCGGCCAACCGCTGAACAAGGAGGCATTCCCGGATGATCACCAAGGGCGTCAAGAAATTGGTCGCCGACGCGAACGCGGAGATCGAGACCGTGCCGTTCGACGACGCGAAAGCGTTGATCGATGACGAGAACGTCGTTTTCGTCGACATCCGCGACGTCCGCGAATTGGAACGGGATGGCATGATCCCCGGCGCCTTCCACGCGCCGCGCGGCATGCTGGAATTCTGGGTCGATCCGGACAGCCCCTACCACAAGGACATTTTCGCCTCCGGCAAGCGCTTCCTGTTTTATTGCGCAAGCGCATGGCGCTCGGCGCTCGCCACCAAGGCCGTGCAGGAGATGGGGCTGACGCCGGTCGCCCATATCGAAGGCGGCTATGGCAACTGGAAAAAGTCCGGCGGCCCGGTCGCGGAGCGACCGAAGAAGAAATAATCGCGGTGCGGCCGCAAATGAAATTGCGCCCGGTCTAATCGGGCCGGCGCGCCGTCACGATCCAGGTGGCGGCGCCCAGGCGAACCCCATCCTCCTCCATATGCCGCGCCAGCGCCGCCCGCATATCCCGTGCGACGGCGTCCTGCGCTTCCGGCGGGGCATCCCGCATGATATTGCCGAGCGGACCGAGCTGCACCGCGTGTTCGGCGGCCGCATCGACCGTGGAGCCGATCAGCAGCCCGCGCTCATCACGCTCGATGCGGATATCCTCGAACCCCGCTTCCGACAGCAGGCTGTGCGGACGTTCCTTGTCCGACAGGGAAAATGGCCCGGGACCGCCCGGCGCCGCCGGTTCGGGCAGGTCCACATGGCGGCCCGCCACGGCAATCGGCACCGACCGCCAGGGGTTGGCTGCGGCCTCGGCCCAGCAGACAAAGGTAAATCGGCCGTCCGGTTTCAAGGCGTCCGCGATATTGCGGAACGCCGCGGCCGGATCCTGAAAAAACATCACCCCGAAACGGGAAAACGCCTGATCGGCGTCACCATCGAACGCATGGGTGGAGGCATCGACCTGCAGGAAGTCGATCGTGTGTCCTGAAAGCTCCGCCACCCGTTGGCGGGCTCGTTTCAGCATCGGCTCGGAAATATCCACGCCCAGCACTGCCCCGGACGGCCCGACGCGCCCGGCCAGTTCGATCGACGTGCCGCCGCAGCCACAGCCGATGTCGACAACGCGTTGGCCGATCGCGATGCCAGCGATGTCCATGGCGTGTGCGCTCAACGGCGCCAGCATGTGGTCCATCGACTCCTGAAAGGCCACCCATTTTTCGCCATTCCGGCCATTCCAGTAGGCGATCTGATCGGCGTTCGGCCCGGACGGGTCGATACTGGCCATACACTGCCTCCCGCTAATTAACTACCGGCTTATCCCAGCACACGCCCGGCCACGGCGTCCAGCGTAGCGACCACAGCGGGATCGCGCGCCTCGGGGGCGGTGATCAGGGCATCACCCAAGGCTGTATGACAGTCGCAGGCGCTGGGTCCCGTGCGTTCCGCCAGCAAGGGCACCACGTGGCGCACCAGGGAACGCGCCTTATCGGCATTTTCGAGCAGAACCTTGATCACAGCATCCACCGTCACCGCATCGTGCTGGTCATGCCAGCAATCGTAGTCCGTGACCATGGCAACGGTCGCGTAGCACATCTCGGCTTCCCGGGCGAGCTTGGCCTCCGGCATGTTGGTCATGCCGATGACGTCGCAGCCCCAGGAGCGATAGAGCTCCGATTCCGCGCGGGTCGAAAACTGCGGGCCTTCCATCACCAGATAGGTGCCGCCGCGCACCACATCGACCGCAGCGGCCTTGGCAGCGGTATCTAGGCGATCGCAGAGACGGCCGCAGACCGGATCGGCCATCGAGACATGGGCAACCATGCCGGTGCCGAAAAAGCTTTTCACCCGGGAAAACGTGCGGTCGATGAACTGGTCGGCAATGAGAAAGCAGCCCGGCGGCAAGTCCTCGCGCAGCGATCCGACCGCCGACAGCGAGATGATCTCGGTCACGCCCGAGCGCTTCAGTACATCGATATTGGCGCGAAAATTCAATTCGGATGGCGCAATTCGATGACCCCGGCCATGCCGTGGCAGGAAGACGATCCGCTGCCCGTCCAACTCGCCGAACATCAACTCGTCCGACGGCGCACCGAAGGGCGACTCCACCGCGCGCCAGGCAACATTGGTCAACCCGTCAATCTCGTAGATGCCGCTGCCGCCGATGATGCCGATCACCGGCGGGCAACCGGGTGGGCTCCCGGGCTCGCTCATAGACACGCTCTCCATTCGCTTGGTTGTCTCATCCGAGTATCGGCGCCGCTGCCGGGGCGATCAACCGCACCGCCAAAGACGGAGGCCGCACCCTCGCGGATGCGGCCCCAAAATCACGTCAATCGCCGAGGCCGTTAGCCCTTGTCTAGCCCTTGTCGACCTTGGCCCAGACCTTTTTCTTGGTCGCGATCAACAACCCGGTGAACACCACCAGGAACATCATGACCGCCAGGCCCATCTGCTTGCGCTGCTCGAGTTCCGGCATCGCCGCCCAGGCGAGGAAGCTCGTTACGTCGCGCGCCATCTGGTCCACCGTCGCCTTGGTGCCGTCGGCGTATTCCACTCCGTCGTCGCTGAGCGGCGGCGGCATGGCGATCCAGTTGCCCGGAAAATAAACATTGTATTGCAGGTTTTCGGCGGGCGGTTTTGCCCCGGCCGGCGCTTCCGCATAGCCCGTCATGAGCGAATGCATATAGTCGGCGCCATGCGCCCGCGCCTTGATGATCAGCGACAAATCCGGCGGATAGGAGCCGCCATTCGCCGCCCGCGCCGCCTGTTCGTTGGGGAACGGGTCGACGAAGCGATCGGACGGCCGAGCCGGCCGATTGAACATTTCGCCCTCGTCGTTCGGCTCCTTGTTCTGGACCTCGTATTCCTTGGCGAAGGCCTTGACCTGATCTTCGGTGTAGCCGAGTTCCATCAGGTTGCGGAAGGCGATCAGCCGCAGGCCGTGGCAACCGGCGCACACTTCCTTGTAGACCTGCAGGCCGCGCTGCGCAGCCGCGCGATCGAATTGGCCGAAGATGCCCTGCCAAGACCAGGTGGATTTTTTCAGCTCAACGCCCGTAGCCGCCACGGCGTTGCCCGCAACCGAAAACGAGAGGCCCAGCAAAAGCGTCGCTAATATTGTCCTACGCATCAGGCCTTCTCCCCTTTTGCCGCAGTCGCCCCGATGGCGCCGCCGCCGCCCCCGCCGGTCACTGACTTGCCGATACTGTCCGGCAGTGGTTTGGGCGTCTCGATCTTGCCGAGAAGCGGCAGCAGGATCAGGAAGTGGAAGAAGTAATACGCCGTTCCGAGCATCCCGAGATGGACATATTTGAACATTTCGAAGCCGAGCACTGGATCGTCGGGCGATTTCGCGCCGACGACGCCGAGAACTATGCAGTCCGCCACCAGGATCCAGAAGAACCACCGATAGATCGGCCGGTACCGGCAGCTCCGCACCTTGGACGTATCCAGCCAGGGCAGGACAAACAGCACCAGGATCGAGGCGAACATCAGCACCACGCCGATCAGCTTGGCCTCGATGAACCAGATATCGAAGGTGATCGACCGCAGGATCGCGTAGAACGGCAGGAAGTACCATTCCGGCACGATATGCGGCGGCGTCACCAGCGAATCCGCCTCGATGTAGTTGTCCGGATGCCCTAGATAATCCGGGGCATAGAACACGAAGCCCGCCCAGACAATCAGGAAGACGCCCATGCCGACCGAATCCTTGGCGGTGAAGTAGGGATTGAACGGGACGCTGTCCTGCGGCCCCTTCATCTCGATGCCGTCCGGATTGTTGGAACCGGTGACATGCACCGCTACGACATGCAGGCCGACCACGCCGACGATCGCGAAGGGCAACAGGTAGTGCAGCGAGTAAAATCGGTTCAGCGTCGGATTGTCGACGGTAAACCCGCCCCACAGCCACTCGACGATCGGCTGACCAATGACCGGAATGGCCGAGAACAGGCTGGTGATGACCTTGGCGCCCCAGAAGCTCATCTGGCCCCACGGCAGCACATAGCCCATAAAGGCGGTGGCCATCATCAGCAGCAGGATCACCACGCCCAGCATCCACAACAGCTCGCGCGGATTCTTGTAGGAGCCGTAATAGAGCCCGCGGAAGACGTGGATATAGACGACGATGAAGAACATCGACCCGCCGTTCGAATGGATATAGCGGATCAGCCAGCCGTAATTCACGTCGCGCATGATGCGTTCGACGCTGTCGAAGGCCATCGTCGATTCCGCCGTGTAATGCATCGCCAGAACGATGCCGGTGACGATCAGGACCACCAGGCAGATCGATGCCAGCGCGCCGAAGTTCCACCAGTAATTCAGGTTCTTCGGCATCGGGAACTGGTTATATTCATGGTCCATATAGGAGAAGATCGGCAGGCGATCGTCGACCCAACGGATGATCGGATTGTTGTAGTTCTGTTTTTCCATGATCCGGCCCCTATCCGATCTTCACGCGGCTATCGGAAAGAAAGGCGTAGGGCGGCACCAGAAGGTTCGTCGGCGCCGGACCTTTCCGAATTCGGCCGGAAGTATCGTAGTGCGAGCCATGGCAGGGACAGAACCAGCCGCCAAAGTCACCCTTCTTATCGCTCACCCGGTTTCCCGGAACGCATCCCAGATGGGTGCAGCTCCCCAGCACGATCAGCCATTCAGACTTCTTCACGCGGTCCTTGTCGGTTTGCGGGTCGCGCAATTCGTCGATCTTGACCGATTCGGCCTCGGCGATTTCCTTGGCGGTACGCCGCCGGATAAACACGGGCTCGCCGCGCCATTTTACGGTGATTGCCTGTCCGGGCTTGATCGCGCCGATGTCCACTTCGGTGCTCGACAAGGCGAGCACGTCCGCCGCCGGGTTCATTTGATCGATCAAGGGCCAGGCGAAGCTTGCCGCCCCGACAGCGCCAACGGCGCCTGTCATCAAATAGAGATATTCCCGTCGGGTCGTGCCGTCGGCGTGGTCGTCCGCCATCGTCGCTTACCCCCCTTCTCATAGATAAAGCGCGGTTCGGATGACCGAACCGCAGAAAGAACCGTCACGGTTTATATACGGATCACGGACCCGACATACAGAAAGAACCCCGCCAATGCGACAACCTGCCGCATAGCGTGTTCGGGCCGTTCTCCGCACCCGCCTTTGGTCGCATCGTATAGTCGATTTCGTGCCCCGGCGCAAAATTCGCGCCACCAAGTCCCCGTTGGAAGGTTATTCCCAAATGCGGCTCGCGCTTTTCGAACCCGACATTCCGCAAAACACCGGTGCAGTCTTGCGGCTCGCCGCGTGCCTTGGTGTCGGCGTTGATATCATCGAACCAATGGGATTCGTCTGGTCCGACCGGCATTTGCGGCGCGCGGGCATGGACTACCTGGATCATGTCGATCTGGCCCGGCACAGTTCTTGGAACACCTTTCACGACAACCAACGGCACCGGTTGGTCCTGCTCACCACCAAAGCCGAAGATCGCTACACGGACTTCATGTTTTCGGCGGATGACACTCTATTGCTCGGCCGGGAAAGCGCGGGCGTTCCGGACTCGGTGCAGGCCGCCGCCGACGCCCGGATCAGGATTCCGATGGTGGGCGGCATGCGCTCGCTTAACGTTGCGCTGGCCGCCGCGATGGTGTTGAGTGAGGCGCTTCGGCAAACAAACCTGCCATCAACCATTTGATTACAATATAAAAAATGCCCGAATCCGAAAATCAAACGAAAGCCACACGCTGGTTCGAATCCCTACGCGATTCGATTTGCGACGCCTTCGAATCGATCGAGCGCGATTATGACGGCCCACTCGCGGATCGCGCGCCCGGCCGGTTCGAACGCACGTCCTGGACCCGGCCGGACACCGAGGCGGAACACGGCGGCGGCGGCGTCATGTCGGCGATGCGGGGCCGGGTCTTCGAAAAAGTGGGCGTCAACGTTTCGACCGTGAGCGGCGTATTCTCCGAAGCGTTCCGCAAGGAAGTCACCGGCGCGGAAGCCGACGGGCGGTTCTGGGCGAGCGGCATTTCGCTGGTCGCCCATCCGCAATCCCCGCATGTTCCCGCCGCGCACATGAACACGCGTCACATCGTTACGTCTCAAGGCTGGTTCGGCGGCGGCGGCGATTTGACGCCTACATATCCGCGGGACGAGGACACAGAAGCCTTCCACAAAGCGTTCGAAGAAACCTGCGGCCGACATGACGTGGCGGATTACCAACGCTATCGCGCATGGTGCGACGAATATTTCTTCATCAAGCATCGCAACGAGCCGCGCGGGATTGGCGGAATTTTCTTCGACTCCCTCGACAGCGGTGATTGGGACGCGGATTTCGCCTTCACCCAGGATGTCGGACGGGCTTTTGAATCAGTCTATGGCGACATCGTACGCCGGCGCATGAACGAGCCGTGGAGCGCTGCGGAGAAGGAGCATCAATTGGTGCGGCGCGGCCGCTACGTGGAATTCAATCTGCTGTATGACCGAGGCACGCGGTTCGGCCTGATGACCGGCGGCAACCCGGACGCCATCCTGATGTCGATGCCGCCCGAAGTGCGCTGGCCCTAACGCCACGCCGCACGGACCAATCATAGAAACGGTGGTCAGGAGTCCCCAGCCGCCCGGCGTTGCAGCTCGGCGAGACAGCCCGCGCGATCCGGCGCGAAATCCGCCTCGACCCACCATGACTCCACAGCCGATAACAGACGGCCGACCGCGGGCCCGGTCGGTACATTCAGCGCGTGGACATCGGCACCCGATAGCGGGAACCGGGGCCGCTGCCAGCCGGCCGCAATGCCGATTAAATCGAGCCAGCCACCGCGGTCGCCCGAGATCGACCATGCAAGGAGGACCTGATCCACGAACCGCTCCGCCCCGATGCGATAGAGCAAACGCCGCATGGCCCGTGCGTCGATCCCAGCGGCAATCTCGGTATCCTGTTCGATCAGGGCGACCAGACGGTCACGATCCGCATTCGACACCTTTAAGTTCCGGGCGATATCGCCAGCGGCGGCGGAGTCCATCGGCAGCAGCGCCGCGATTCGGCGCACCACATTGGGTGCAATAATCGCCGGATACTTTTCCGCCGCTTCCGCTTCGCAGGCGACCATGCGGCCGAACCGGTCCACATCGAGCGGCTCCCGTAACACCACGCGCGCGGCACCCGCGTCGACCATGGCCCGCACGGCCGGAACTGGATCGGGTGCCAGAAATAATTTCGACAACTCCGCCTGCACCCGTTCCGCCGACAGCCGGACGAGCGCCGGCGCCATGGCGCGGCAGGCGGCCAGCCCTTCCGGATCCGGCGCGCTCTTGCCGTAATACGCATGAAAGCGAAAGAAACGCAGCAGACGCAGGACATCTTCGGTCAGGCGTTGTTGCGGGTCGCCGACAAACCGCACCCGCCCGGCGTACAAATCGGCGATGCCGCCGAACGGGTCGTGCAACGTACCATCCCGTTCGAGCGACAGCGCATTGAAGGTAAAGTCGCGCCGGCTCGCGTCGGCGTCCCAATCATCGGTGAAGGCAACGGTGGCGTGGCGGCCATCGGTCTCGACATCATGGCGCAAAGTGGTAATTTCAAACGGCTTTCCGCCGACAATTGCAGTGACGGTGCCGTGGCTAAGCCCGGTCGGCACGACCTTGATGCGGCGCCTGCGCAGGGTTTCGATGATGTCGTCGGGAACCGCGTCCGTCGCGATGTCGATGTCCCTGATCGTACGGCCCAGCACCGCATCACGCACGCAGCCGCCCACAAACCGCGCCGCCGCACCGGCCGCTTCCAAGGCATCCATCACCGCCACCGTATCCGCATCGGTCATCCAAGGCTGCGGTTCAAGCCGGTCGGTCATCGACTATCGATCCGGGACGCGGCGCCAACCATCCCGTCAATCGCCGCGCAGCACTTCGGAAAGATTTACCAGCATGCCCGCCGTTGCCCCCCAGATATAACGGCCCTCGTAGGGCAAGACGTAAAACTGCCTGGCCACGCCTTTGTGTATTCGGCTGTCCTGCACGTGGTTGTTGGGATCGACGATGAAGGAAAGCGGCACCTCGAACACGTCCGCAACCTCGAAAGGATCCGGCTTCACGGGAAACGGCGGATTGACGATGCCAACCACCGGCGTCACCTCGAATCCGGTGCGGGTGACATAAATATCCAGTTGACCGACCAAATCGATCCGATCGCGCGGCAGCCCGACTTCTTCCTCGGTTTCGCGCAGCGCAGTAGCTTGCAGGTCCACATCCGTGGGTTCGGCCCGCCCGCCCGGAAAACTGATTTGGCCGGCGTGGTCATGCAAATGGTCGGTTCGCTGCGTCAGCAGGATCGTCATGCCGTCCGGCCGATCGACGATCGGCACCAGCACCGCCGCCGGCTTCAGTTTTACCGGTTTCGGCATGCCCGGGTTGAGATCGTGATCGCCCCGCTCGGTCCGTTCGGACCGCGCCATACCCGATCCCCAACGGCCGATGCTGCCGTCTTCCAGTTGCTTGATGATCACATCCCGATTCATGACTGTTCGTCTTATGCCGACCTGCCCAGGGGAAAGAATGTACCGGCGCTCCAGATACCGAATTCCGTTGTATCGCCTGATACGCGTTCCTCCGCCATATCAACGAGTTCGTAGAATTGCGGCCGTAGGATCAGGGCCTCGAGATTGTCCCGAACGAGCACATAGGGCGAAGGCTCGCCGGTTGCCGAATTTTCAACGACTCTGATCGGGTTTTCTGGCCCGACAGTTACCATATGGTCCAAATTTGTTCGAAAGACTATGGTCTGCGACCGTCCCGCGCCCGATATAATAACTTCCACTGCCGTAAAGGGCGCATCGTCGACGTCGATGCGGCCTTGCTCTGCAGGCGTAACCAGGAAAAAGTTACCGTTACCGTCATGCCGCAGCACCGATGAAAAAAGTTTGCACAATGCGATTCGACCAATCGGCGAGTCCCGGTAATACCAGGTCCCGTCACGGCCGATCCGAAAACCGAAATCACCGCAGATTTCCGGGTCAAAATCCCATTTCGGCGACGCTCCCGGCTCATCCGCGAGACGGCGGCTGTTTATCAACTTGACGAGATCGGATGGATTTGGGGTTTGCTTGCTCATCGCCCGCTCATATAACGGTTTTAACACATTCGGCCATAGGAGATAGACCTTGAACCCGGCGAAATCCAGCACTGCCGACGCCACCGACGACGCACTGTCGCTGGACAGGGCGATCGAAGAAACCGGCCAGAAGCTCACGCAGGTGCGCGAGGCGGTCGGTACGGTGATATTCGGGCAAGAACACGTCGTCGAGCAAAGCCTGATCACGCTTCTTTCAGGCGGACACGCCTTGCTGATCGGCGTGCCGGGACTGGCCAAAACTCGGCTGGTCGAAACCCTGGGCACCGTGCTTGGGCTCCAGGACCGCCGTATTCAATTCACGCCGGACCTGATGCCGGCGGATATCCTTGGCTCCGAAGTCCTGGAGGAATCCGAGGGTGGACAACGCTCCTTCAGATTTATCAAGGGCCCGGTGTTCTGCCAATTGCTGATGGCCGACGAGATCAACCGCGCGAGCCCCCGCACCCAATCCGCTTTGCTCCAGGCGATGCAGGAAATGCGGGTTTCGATCGCCGGCGAATATCACGACCTGCCGCGGCCATTTCACGTACTGGCGACCCAAAATCCGTTGGAACAAGAGGGCACATACCCGCTACCGGAGGCACAGCTCGATCGGTTCCTCATTCAGATCGATGTCGGCTACCCGGACGAAATCGCGGAGCGCCGCATGATGGTTGAAACCACCGGCACCGGCGAGAGTCCCGCCAACGCCATCCTCGATGCGGAAACCCTCATGGCCGCGCAGCAGGTCGTACGGCGCCTGCCGGTCGGCGAGAGCGTGGTGGAAAGCATTTTGAAGATCGTCCGCGCCGGCCGGCCGGAAAGCAGCGATCTGGAAGAAGTCATCTCGCATGTCGCCTGGGGTCCTGGCCCGCGAGCCAGTCAGTCGCTCATGCTGGCTTGCCGGGCGCGCGCGCTGCTGCAAGGGCGTCTTTCACCATCGGTCGACGATATCATCGCTCTCGCGCCCCCCATCCTGCGCCATCGGATGGCGCTCAATTTCGCCGCCCGCGCCGAGGGCGTGACGATCGAATCGATCATCGCCCGCATTTGCGAACGCCTGGATTGAAGGTAAATTGACCGCCCGATGGTAGGATCCGCAAGCACACCGGCGGCTCAGGAACGAGCCGAACAACTTGCCTCCCGGTTCCCACCGCTGCTGGTTGCCGCCGAGCGTGTGGCGACCACGGTGGCCCAAGGCGTTCATGGACGCCGGCGTGTGGGACAGGGGGAGGCGTTCTGGCAATTCCGGCGGTATGGCCCTGGCGATCAAGCCAACCACATCGATTGGCGGCAATCGGCCAAGTCACGCTATATCTTCGTGCGCGAAACCGAATGGGAAGCGGCCCAGAGTATCTGGATGTGGCGCGACACCTCGCCATCGATGGCGTACCGGTCCGGAAAGGAGTTGTCCACCAAACGCGACCGAACCGATCTGCTGCTGGTCGCATTGGCGGCATTGTTGATGCGGAGCGGCGAACGTTTCGCCCTGCTCGGTGGCGACTCGCCGCCGGCCACAGGCCGGGCTGCGTTCAATCGGCTGACCGCCACGGTCTTCGCTCCGCATCAGACGCCGATAGAAAGCGCCGATTCCAGCCTGCCGCCGGGTGCGCCCCTGCCGCGCTACGCGCAGGCGGTTTTGATAGGCGACTTCCTGGCGCCCCTGGATAAGATCGAGACGGCGCTCTTGACCTTGGCCGGCCGGGGCGTGCGCGGACAAATTCTGCAAGTTTTAGACCCAGCGGAGCGCTACCTGCCGTTTCGCGGCCGCGTCCGTTTCAGCGGATTCGAGGGCGAGGACCAGACCCTATTGAGCCGCGTCGAAGCGGTTCGTCCGGAATATCAGGCGCGGCTCGATGCGCAAATCGACGGTCTGGAAACTATCGCGCGCCGCCTCGGCTGGGGATACAGGAACCACCTGACCGACCGGTCGCCGGAATCGGCGCTGCTTGCCCTTTATATGGCGATGATGCCCGAGGTGAGGAGCTAGGCGATGCTGAGTCTTGGCCCGATCGCCTTCGTTACGCCCTGGATCTTGCTGGCGCTGCTTCTATTGCCGCTGCTTTGGTGGTTGCTGCGCGTCACGCCGCCGGCGCCCCGCCAAGTGCGGTTCCCGGCAATTCGTCTTCTGTTCGGCTTGATAAGCCGGGAGAAAACACCCGACAGCTCGCCACTCTGGCTGATCCTGCTGCGCCTCGCCATGATCGCGGCGTTTATCCTGGCAATGGCGCATCCGCTGATCAATCCCGGCGACCAATTGCCCGGACAGGGTCCGGTGCTTCTTGTCGTCGACGACGGCTGGGCGGCCGCGCCCAATTGGTCGGCGCGCCAATCCGCCTTGCGCCAGACGATCGCGCAAGCCGAGCGGGAAGGCCGTGGCGCCGTGCTGATCACCACCGCGCCAAGCGGCGCATCGGAAGAACCAACGATCACCGGCGTTCTGAAACCCTCGGAAGCGCGCGGCGCCGTCGATCAATTGCAACCCAAGCCCTGGCCGACCGACCGAAAGGCGGTGATCGCCGGGATCGATGGCTTGAATTTTGGCGAGAACAAACTCGTCCTTTGGCTTTCCGACGGGCTCGACGGCCCGCAGGCAAAACCCCTGGCCGAGGCGCTCTTGCGTCAGGGCCGGGTCCGCGTCTTTACCGACGCGCCCGAGCGGCTGCCAAAGATTCTGCTGCCGCCGGATGCGCTCGCATCGACCCTTGCGGCGACCGTTCGGCGCGGTCAGGACGGCGCCGCCGAAACGGTGGCCGTGCGCGCCTTTGCCGAGGATGGCCGGCCGTTGAGCCGGGCCGCGGTATCGTTTGCGCCCGGCGAGACCGAGGCCACGGCGCAGATCGATCTCCCCGTCGAACTGCGCAACGAAGTTACCCGTATCGCCATCGAACATCAAAACAGCGCCGCGGCGGTCACGCTTCTCGACGAACGCTG
>CAYYBI010000001.1:0-11811 GCA_964469835.1 uncultured Rhodospirillaceae bacterium | reverse complement strand
AAGCCCCACCTGGATGAAGTTGAACTTGGTCTTGCCGATCTCCGCCGAAACACGGGCCCGGCCGCCCAAGGCAAACAGCCAGCCGACGACGATCAGCGCCATCGGCAGCGGGACCTGGGTCAATCCGATCCCGAGCAGCATCCAGTCGCGCCGCCGCAGCGGCGTTATGGTCGTCGCGCCGAGCCCGAAGGCGATGGCGACCACCACCAACAGCACGCCCCAGAACAGCACGGCGGGCCCTTGCGTCGGGCCCTTGAGCCCCAGCACCCAGCGATCGCGCGGCACGCGGATGACGGTCTCGCTGTTTACGCTCGCAACTCCCAGATCGACCTTCGGCACATCGTAGCGCCCGGCAATCGCGCTCTTGTCCCGCCATTGCAGAACGACGGAATGTTCGCCGGGCGTCACCGGAATGGTCACCTGCGTACCCTGCTGGCGGATCGGCGTCTTGCGGCGATCGATCAACACGGAGTCGAGACGGCTGTTATTGGGCAGCCGGATCGTGTGCTGGCCGCCCTGGCTGCTCCGAAGGCGCAGCGTCAGTTTCGCCTCGGTCGAGCGCTCGCCCGGCCGCACGTTCAGCGAACTGCGGTCGATGGTCAGTGTCGGCCCTTCGATGGCCGCGGGCCGGCTTATTCTCAGTTCCAGGGTCTCGCCCGGCCAGGGCCGCCATTGCGGCTGCCATTCTCCCCGCGGGTTCTGATTGAAGACCGGCGCGAGACCGCTACCCGAGACCCGCCAAATCGGGCTGGCGGCCAGACGCCAGGTTTCAGTCCAGGCAGAATTCGTATCCGCCTTGAGCGACAGCATTTCGCGCGGCGCCATCGTCGACTGCCAGCTTATCCCGCGTTGCGCCGGCGTCATATTCACCAGGACCTTGCCGTCCTGGACCCGGGCTCCTTCGGTGGTGACGGACTCGCCTTCCAGAAGCGGAATTTCGAGCACGATCGCCCCCGTGCTCGCCCGGTCGCGGATCACCCGCGTGCGAACGCGCCAATCGATCCCCAGGGTGAG
Organism: uncultured Rhodospirillaceae bacterium; assembly: GCA_964469835.1. Classification (GTDB taxonomy): domain Bacteria; phylum Pseudomonadota; class Alphaproteobacteria; order UBA8366; family UBA8366; genus JAOTYV01. The sequence goes on along the minus strand of CAYYBI010000001.1, from coordinate 10,797 downwards.
CGTCCGCTCGACCTGGGCGAAAGACGGCATTTGCGACGGCTCCAAAAACTGGACCGGCGCGGCCGCATCCCGGCGCGGCCGCCGCAGTTGCAGCTGCGCCCCGGGTACGCCCGCCGCATCGACGCCCTCCAGCCGCCAGCCATTCTCGATCCGCCAGGTCACCCGGCGGGGCTGTAGCGCCAGCGGCACCGGCAGGGTCACCCCCTCGGCGAGGAGGCCAGCCATTTCAACTACATGCCGCCCCTTCTGCATGTGCAGCCACAACCGATGACGGGCATCCAGCCGCAGGGCTTCCGCCGGTCGGCCGTCCAGCAACACCCGGTCAAGGCGCCAGAACCGCGTATCGCCGGGCAGCGGCACGGCGACATTCTCGGCGGCGTGCACCACCATGCGCGCCCTCATCCGGCCGGATTTGATTTCCAGGTCGAGGCGCGGGCTTTCGGCGCAGTTCGGAAAGCATTTGGGCGTTTCCAGCAGGCGATCCCGCAGCGTGTCCAGCAAGGCTTTGCCTGGAAGTTCCGCCGCGGCCGCGGGCGGGCTTACCGATAGATTGGCGAAACCGGCAAGGATCAGAATCGCCGCCGCCGATCGGATATACGGCAGTGGTATCGAGAACCGAGTCGCCAGCATCAGCAGCGTCAGCGCACTCAACAACAGCACACCGATGAACCGGATAAGCCGGTTCATCCATGGCGGCAGCAAGGTCAGGCTTACGGTCTGGTCGCGTTCTACCGGCCCGTTCCACCGAAGTTGCACGGCACGTTGCCGCCAGTTGGGTACGCCGGGTCCGGTCTGGATCTTCGCCGCGGGGTCGATCTGATCGAGCAGGGATTCTCGTGATTGTGCGGCTTCGGATTTGCCCCGGTATGATTTGCGCTTAGCCGCGCTTCGGCGTTCCCGCACGCTTGAACTGCTGGAAGAGTCGTACCGAAGCGCACTCGCACTATCGGACCCCAGAAAGCCGCCACCGAATAAATCGAGAGAATTCGTTCCGGTCGTCCCTTCGAGTTGCGGGTAAAGACCGATCCGCACCTGGGTGACCGCGAAGGGTACGGCGATAATGATCAGCACCACCAGTGCGGCGCTTCGATAGAAGCCGACCAGCTTGTAAAGTTTGGTCCTCGGCATAACGCGCAGCAGTGCCGCGGCGCCGAGGACATGCAACCAGGCCCATCCCGGTGCGCCCGGCTCGTGATAGGTCAGCACCAGGGTGGCCAGCGCCAGGACGCCCCACCGCCAATCCCACATCCGGCCAACCGCCAGCGCGATGATCAGCACGAGGAAGAAATCCAGCATCGACCAGCGCTGCACCCAGGTGGTCGAGACAGTATCGGGCCCGCTGATGCTGAACGCGCGCCAACCGGGCGGCAGGTTGAGGGTAATTCCGAGGCTTCGCATGTCGTGATCCCAGCCGACCGCATTCAGGGTCCGGCTGTCCGTATCGATCCGGCTGTCGGCGACCAGATTGAGCTTGCCCTTGCGCAGCTCGACGCCGGCATTGTCGCTCCCATCGGCCTTTGTGATGAGTTGCCCCGCGCCATTTGCCGCAACACGGCCGAGCGCGAAAGGTGGCACCATCTCCAGCCGCCAACCGGCATTCATCTTTCCATTAATCCGGTCGCGGGCGCTGTAGCCCTTACCGTCGAAGTCGAGCCACAACGTCCGGGAAAGCTGTAAACTGTCGGGCGCCGGTTCCGGATCGCCGCGGCGGGTCGTCTTGAATGTCAATTGGCCGCCGGCGGCGATGCCATAGGCGGGTAGTGCCTGCCAGGCTTTCGGCAACGCAGTTTGCCGCGGATCGATGGCGGGCGCGCCGCCGATTTCGACCACTCGCAACGCCTCGCGCGCCTGGAAGACCCACACCTCCGTTTTCGGCCACGGAACTGCGGAGGCGGGGCGCGCCAGGGTCGCAATGGGACCAACATGCCGCGCAACGAGATCTATGGTCCAGCTTCCCGGACGAACCTGGGCTCGGATCCTGCCGTCCGCCTCCAACCGGGCCGGCAGCGGCGCGTTCAGCGCCAACGGCACGAAGCCCGGCAATAGGCCCGGCCCGAACACCACTTCGCGATGCCGGCCTGATACATCGAGCCGAATGCGCGTCGTCAAGCGCATCGGCAAATCGTCGTCGAGATGCCGGAATACCTGGACGGTCAGGCTGTCTTCAATGGTCGCGTCACTCGGCGACACCATCCGCCGTTCGCCGAGCCACAGTGCGCCGGAATCGTCCAAATCGGGAAAGGCGACCCGCTCCCCGCCAACCGCCAGCGACATCAACCCGAGCTGCTTCGGCAGCCGGAGCGATTGCGGCAGGCGCGGCCAGTCGAAAACGCCACCAATGATGTGACGCCCCGGTGGAAGGTAGATACTCGGGACTCCGTCACGCCCCATTACCAGCGCCGGTTTCTTATCGACGCGGACGGTTTGCGGCCAATGCTTGGCGTCGCCCGGGAGCGCTATCCAGCCTTCGGTGTAGATTGTCCAGCTCTGGCTGAAGGTCCCGCCCTTGCTGCTCAGCGCGAGATCCAGGCGGCCGGGCCACGCGCAGAGCCGCTTCTTGGCATTATCGTGCAGTGCCGGACAGCGGATCTCCTCATGCCCGTGCAGGACCCATGGCACCCAGGCGCGGAGCTGCTCCGGGACCACCGGATCGGCGATAGCGATCTGCCCGCTCCAACCGAAAAGACACAAACCTAGGACAAGCACCGCGATCCGCCGCATCAACCTTCCTCTCGGTCGTTGCCGGCAAATCAGCGTCGCTCCTCACGTGGTCGCAAAACCGGCGCGAGCGAAACGGTTCGACGCAAGCGCCGGCACCGCCATGGTCCCCTTTTCGGGTTGAAGAAGGATTAACGGGACGCCGACTTCAGATATCTACTAGTAGATAATGTTAAGCTAGAGGCCGGTGCCTCAAATCCTATTCCGCCGCCGCCGTCGTACTCGCCGCAGCGACTTCCGCCGCCTCGGTGAACGATCGAACATCGGCCAAATTCTCAAAATCCTCGAGTGCGGCATAAAGCGCCGCGATGCGATCGGACGGCAGCACCAGCGCCGCACAATTCTCGAACTTGGACTTGACCTTATCCATCGGCAACGGATCGAGCGAACCGCGGCCGCGCGCCTGCGCCACCCGTTCGGACACGACCCGGCCGTCTTTCAGCTCGACCCGGATTTCGGCACCGAGATGGTTATCCGACCCCGCCGGCATGTCGGGATGATGGCCCGCATGCACCTTGGCCATCACCGCTCGCACGTCCTTGTCGAGATAGGCGGTATCGTCGAAATGGGGCAGCACCACCTTGCCATGCATCAGTGCGCGTGAGACGCAGTACTGAACACTGAACTTGGCGTCGAGCGGGCTTTGCGGGTCCGGACGGTTGGTATGCTGCAGGCGGCGCGGATGGGTCAGGGACTCGATCTTCACCACCATTTCCGGGGTCAGCCCTTCGCGCTCGACCAGGTTGAGCATCGCATCGACCGGCGGGTGGGGGCTGCCGCAGCACGGGGATTGTTTCACGGCGATCGCCGGCTCGACGATTTTCAGCGGATCGCACCAGTTCGCGAAAATCTTCTCCGGGTGATAGTTGCCGGCGCCGTTGAAGACCTCGAAAAAGCCCTGCTTGTGTTCGAACGCCTCGGGGCTCGCGGTAAAGCCTTCCTGCGCCATGCGCGCGGCGAACAGCCCGTGCCGCGAGGCATGGCCCACATGCAGCGGCTTGACCATGGTGCCGAAATTGGATTTGACGCCCGACGCCAGCGACACCGCGATCGACATCGCCGTCGCCGTATGTTCCTCGCTCAGGCCGAGCAATTTGGCACAGGCCGCGGTCGACCCGAAGACACCCATGGTCGCCGTCGGATGCCAGCCTTTCTCGTAATGATGAAAATGCACGCCCTGGGCGATGCAGCATTCAACCTCGAAGCCAAGCACGTAGGCGGTGATCAGGTCGCGCCCGGAAATGCCCTTGCTTTCGGCCACCGCGATCGCCGCGGGCAGGATGGGGGCCGATGGATGCCCGCCGATGGTATTGTTGCAGTCGTCGAAATCCTGCGCGTGGCTGGCGGTTCCATTGATAATCGCGGCGTTCAAGGCAGTGGTCCGGCGGTTGGTGCCGAAGACCAGACAATCGCCGTCCTGTTCTGCTGCGTCGACCACGACCGCGGCGATCTTGCCGCTCGGTTCGGTCGATCCCGCGAGGGTCACCCCGGCGTAGTCGATCAGCCCGATCCGGGCCCAATGTAAAGCCTCCTGCGTGACATCGTCATGCGAGAACGCGCCAATCCGCTTCGCCAAATCCGCCGATAAACCCATATCCAATTCACTCCTGTGCTCGCGCCTATATTAGCTTGATGACATAGTACAACATTCGGCAGCAACGATGAAGGAGACCACATCATTTTGAGAAGCGCCGTCCTTGCGGCAAGCGCCGTCCTGCTCCTTTTCAGCCAGATGCCGCGCGGCGTGCTGGCGGCGGCGCCACCGCCGGCACCGCTGACCGGGCTCGACGCCTATATCGGCCAGGCGATGCAGGATTGGCAGACGCCCGGCCTCGCCATCGCCGTCGTCAAGGACGGCCAAATCGTGTTCGCCAAAGGCTACGGGGTCCGGCGGATCGGTACTAAGGCAGCGGTTGGACCAGACACCGTCTTCGCCGCCGCATCGATTACCAAAGGCTTCACCGCCGCAGCGATCGCCATTCTAGTCGCAGAGGACAAGCTGCGCTGGGACGACCGGGTAATCGACCATTTGCCCGGCTTCCAATTGCAGGATCCGTATGTCACGCGCGAGATCCGCATCCGCGATCTGTTGTCCCACCGCAGCGGCGTCGCCCGGGGCGAAATGCTCTGGTACTACTCCGGCTTCAGCCGGCGCGACGTCATGCAGCGGCTGCGGCACCTCAAGCAGAAGACGGGATTCCGCAGCAAATTCGGTTACCAGAACCTGATGTTCGTCGCCGCTGGAGACGTCGTCGCCGCGGTCTCGGGAATGCCCTGGGAGGCGTTCATCCGTCAGCGGATCTTCAAGCCGCTCGGCATGGCCGCAAGCAGCACCAGCGTGCGCGACCTGGGCGGCGACGTCGCCACGCCGCATGCCCGCATCGGCGGAAGTTACCAGCCGATCGAATGGCTCAATGCCGACAATATCGGTCCGGCCGGATCGATCAACGCCAGCGTTCGCGACATGGCGCAATGGATGCGCCTGCAGCTCGGCGATGGCCGGGTCGCGGGACAGCGCGTGCTGACGCCCGACCAAGTTGCGGAAATGCGCACGCCACACACGCCGATCCGGCTGGCGGCGGGGCAGCGCGACCTCAATCCGCATACAAAGTTCCGCGCCTATGGTCTCGGCTGGTTCCTGGAAGACTATCGCGGCCGGCTTCTGGCCTATCACGGCGGCCGCCTCGACGGCATGTCGGCGCATTTGGCGCTGGCACCCGATGCCAAACTCGGCGTCGTCGTGTTGTCCAATCGCGGCCGCTCGAGCTTACCGCGCGCGCTTGCCTATCGGGTAATCGACGCCTTTCTCGGTGCGCCCGCGCACGATTGGAGTGAAGTTTACCGCACGCTGTCCGACGGCAGGCAGCACGCCCGCGATACAAGGCGCGAAGACGCCCAGCGCATGCGTATGGCCGGCACCCGCCCCTCGCAGCCGCTTGGGTATTTCGCCGGCCGCTATACGCATCCGGTCTTTGGCGGTCTCACCATCCACCGCAGCAATACCGGCCTGATCCTGTCACGCAACGATACGGTGGTCGCCGACCTGGAGCATTGGCACTATGACACCTTCAAAGCCCGGTTCCGTAGCCCTGCCTTGCGCGACAAGGATGTAACCTTCCGGCTTGACGCGGACGGCGTGGTCGCATCGCTCGATCTGCGCCACACGGGGCGCTTCCTTGCCATGGATGCCCCGATTCCGCCGGCCCGGCGCACCGGCCTCCAAAGCGGTGCGGGACAAGCCGACTGGCCCGGACGGGTCGGCGTTTGGGCCGGTGATTGGGACGGGGTGCAGCCGCACACCCTGGTGATCGAAAAGGTCGAAAAAAACCAGGTAAGCGCCCTCTATTCATGGGGCCTGGCCGAGGCGTGGAACGTACGCCGGCGGGGCTGGAAGACTCTGGAAGGCACAGTGAGCGACAATATTCTGACCCTCCGCTTGAACCCCCACATTCATGTGACCTATCGGGCTGACGACAACGGGGGGCTGGAAGCCCGGTATATCGATGGCAACCGGATACGCCGGGCGACCCTGCGGCGGCTGTCCCGGTAGGATAATCCAGTTTGATCGCGAAGTTCGCCGAGTGATGCGTAAATGCTCGCGCCCGGCGAAACCGGTCGACGCACCGGGTTCCCATATGCCTATCGCGGGCCGACGCGGCGCCGTGTATGCTCCAGGGTAGAGCGAACAGCAACCGGCCCACTCCGCGATTTTGCAGCAATGCCCGCAGGCGATATCCTCCTTCTCGACAGCGTCACACGGCTCGACGAACGACACCGGGGCAAGGTGCTGGTGGCCGGATCCCATGGCGGCGTCTATGCCGCCTATCTCGCAGCGCTCGGTCAATTGCGCGGAGTCATCCTGAACGACGCCGGCGTCGGCAAGGACCAAGCCGGCATCGGTGGTCTGCACTATCTGGACGAGGCCGGCATCGCCGCGGCGACCATAAGCCACCTGTCCGCGCGCATCGGCGAAGGACCCGACATGATGGACCGCGGCGTGATCAGCCACGCCAACAAGCGGGCAATCGCGCTGGGATGCCGGCCGGGCATGGCGTGCGCGGAATGCGCAGCCCTGCTGATGACCGGCGACATCCCCACCCTACCGCCGCCCAAAAAGCAGGAGGGCCGGTTCCTGTTGTCCGCCGAGCCCGGCGCGCCGGAAGTATGGGGCATCGATTCCAATTCGCTGGTGCTGCCGGAAGACCGCGACCGCATTCTGATTACCGGCTCGCACGGCCAGGTCTTGGGCAGCAAGCCGGAAACCGCGCTTAAATACGACGCGGTCGCCGCCGTCTATAACGATGCCGGCCGGGGGATCGACGACGCCGGCATCAGCCGCCTGCCCGCCCTGGACGCCCGCGGCATCGCCGCCGCCACCGTGTCCCATGACAGCGCACGGATCGGCGACGCCCGCTCGACCTATGAGGACGGCATTGTGTCCGCGCTCAACGAAACCGCGGCGAACACCGGCGCCAAAACCGGCAACACGACGCGCGCGCTGGTCGATCTGCTAGCGGCGGCGTGGCGCGACAACCGATGACCACAGTGTTCGAATCAGCGCGACAGCCGGACCGCCACACAAACTCCAAATTTACATGATTGAATACTCGACTGCCTGCGAACAGCCGGGAGACTAACGCCATGTTCGACAGCCCGATCTTCGACACCGTCTTTGGCTTGATCATTGTCTATGTGGTTCTCAGCATTGTCGTTTCCGCCATTCAGGAATGCGCTGCAGGGCTGTTTCAACTGCGCTCGAAGACCTTGCAACAAGGTATCGAAAACCTGATCGGCTCGGACTACGCTGTGCAGCTATTTCAGCACGGTCTGATTCGAGGCCTGTCGCGCAAACACGCCAGTTGGATCGACGGCATGGTCAACCGCGGCAAGGCCCGCGCACCGTCGAATATCCCTGCCGCAACATTCGGGATCGCCTTGACAGACATCCTGACCGGGGAACCTGCCGAAGCGACGCCAACGCTGGACGATGTTCGGAACGGCATTTCCCAGATTGCCGATGAGGACCTGAAATCCGCCCTAACCGCCCTGTTGCGGCAGACCGACTTCGAGATCGAGGAATTCCGGAAACGCGTCGCCCGTTGGTTCGACGACTCGATGGATCGCGTCCAAGGCTGGTACGCGCGGCAGGCTCGCGTCTGGTCCCTCTGCGTTGCCGCGGTGCTGGTCGTCGTCCTCAACGCGGATACCCTCCATATCGGCAATGTCATTTGGCAAAACGAGACCCTTCGGACGCAGCTCATCGCGCTCGCGCCGACATCCGTAAAACCGCCTTCGCAAGAGCTCGACAAGGCGTTTGCCGCGATACCGCTCGGCTGGCCCTGCCCGGAGTCCCGCAAGAAAATCGGCGAAACCTATTGCGTGATCGCAAAGGAGGGGGGCGAGAAGCTGTCGGGGCCCAGCGCGCTGCCGCGCGTAATCGGCTGGCTGCTGACGATTTTCGCGGTTTCCCTCGGTGCGCCATTCTGGTTCGACCTGATGAACCGGCTGGCCAATTTGCGCAATGCCGGGCGGTCGCCGAACCGGGAGGAACCCGCAAAAGGATAGGATCTCGGCAGGCTACGCCACCGTTACCGGAACGATATGGCTGTCCTGCGGCAATCCGATGATCATGCGCTTGAGCAGCCGGTTTTGCGAATCCGGGAAGGGCTGGCGGTGATGCAGCAGAACGGCGTTGTCCCACAAAACCAGGTCGCCGACCTGCCAATCATGCAGGTAGACATTCTCCGGACGCACCGTATAGGCGAGCAGTTCATCCAATAGATCGTGCGCTTCATCGTCCGGCATGCCGACAATGCCCGTAACCGTTTTGGGGTCGATATAGATCGCCTTGCGCCCGGTCGCCGGATTGACGTTGACCAGCGGGTGCCTGACGTCCGGCGTCGTCCGCGTCCGCTCGTCGATCGACTGGTTGCTTACTCTATCCTGCGTCTGCTTCGCCCGGCTGGCATAGCTGAAGACGCCAACCAAATTCTCCACCTTGTTCTGAAGGTCGACCGGCAACGCCTCGTAAGCGTTATATAAACTCGCCCAACTCGTATTGCCGCCGTCGCCCGGCACCTCGACGCCGTAAAGGTAGCAGCCGGTCACCGGTTCGGCGTTGTAGGACTGATCCGTGTGCCAGGTCAGTTCCCGGTTGCTGAGCCCACCGATCAGCTCGCCCGCCCCGTCCCGCATGTTCGACAGAATTACGATCTCCCGATAGGAGGACTGCCAATGCGCCTCGATATAGGGCTTCGGCTCGCCGACGATGTGGCCGAACCGGTAGAGCTCGTCCTCCGATAGCGGCTGGCGGCGAAACACCAGCAGGGAATGCGTCCGGTAAGCCTCCCGGATTGCCTCCTGGGTCGCCGCATCCAACGGCTCCCACAACGCGACGCCCTTCACCTCCATGGCGAAACTGCCGTCGATTGGCTGCAAGTCGATTGGCATGGCTGCGGTCTTTCTTGGCGGTTTTCGGCAACGCCCGCGTTGAGGGCCGAAACAAAGTATAGCGTGTCCGGCCCAGGGACCCAATGCGTCCACGGCTTTCTCTCCTCATTGAAATTTAAACAATTAATACCAACATATTAGCAGGTTGCGCTTAGGCGGAGTTTCCATGGCAATTTCGTTTTGGTCGCTGTTTGGGCTGGTGGTTGGCGCGGTGATTGCGGCGCTAATATTCCTGCGCCTCGCCCCCTGGCTCCTGATTCTGCTGCTTGCTGCCGTCGGCCTCATTTTGTGGCCGGTCCAGGCCACTTTAATGGTGTGGTTGCGGCATGTAGGCAGCGACATCGGCATGGGCACAAAAACCACCGACCTGCGGGACGAAATCTCGGGTCAGCGCCGTCGGTTGGCGAAACTGTCGCGCTACAGACGGCCGAAAGCCTGGGCCGAGGCACAATTCCGGCTCGGTTCGGCGCTCGGCATCCTGGCGGAGCGCGGCTATGAAAAAGCGGCGCTGGAGGAAGCGGCAGCCGCCTTCCGCTTGGCACTCACCGTATTTTCGCCCGACCGGAAGGCACAACACTGGGCCGTCACACATCAAAATCTGGGCCTAACCCTGCTGCAGCTGGGGCGCCGGGACACCAGCACGGCGCGCATTCGGGAAGCCGAGGACCATTGCCGCACCGCGCTGGACGGGTATGAGCGCGCCAAAATGCCGGAGGACCGAACCTTCAATCACGGCCATTTGGCGGTGGCCATGGCCGATATCGGCATGCGGGATCGCGACCCGGCAAAATTGGAGGAAGCGATCGCGATTTGTCGCACCGCGCTGGAGAACCCGGAGGGCCCGGATGTGCCCGTATGGCGCGCCATGCTGCTGGTAAATTTTACCTATGTGGCCACCTTCCTGGGCGCACGCATACCCGACACGGCATTGCTGGAGGAAGCCGCCTTCGCCAGTAACAAAGCCCTCGAAATCTTTACAGAGCAAAGCGATATCATCACCGGCCGGGAAATGGTGCGCTACAAGGCGGCGGCCAATGGGGGGCTTGGCGGCGCCCTGGCGCTGCTGGGCGAACGCGAGGGAAACACCGAAACCCTCGAGCACGGTATCGCGGCGCTACGCCTTGGACTTGCGGCGGCTGCCGATGATGACAATGCGTTCACCCGGGCGGAAATCCAGCATAAACTGGCATTCGCGCTGCGGCTACTCGGCGAGCGGACGGAAGGATCAGCGCATCTGGAAGAATCGCTCACGACGAGCCGGGCGGCGCTGGAAATCCGGACCCGGGAGCACTTCCCATTATACTGGGCGCTCACCACGAACGACCTCGGCTGCACGCTCAGAGTACTGGGTGAGCGGGACGGCAACACCGCGTTGATTGAGGAATCGATCACCGCGCACCGCGCCGCGCTGGAGCTTTTCAATAAGGCCGACGCGCCCTATCAGCAAGATCAGGCGCGCGAATTCCTGGCCCTCGCCGAAACCGCGCTGAAAGACAGACGATAGCCCGGAATTCAGTCATACCGCGCAGGCTTCTTCAAACCGGGCGGTCGCCCTTCTCCACCTTGAGCACTCGGCTGTCGACCGCCGGCAGCATCTTCGCCGGGTCGCGGGTGACTACCACGTCGACG